>JANNCG010000914.1:0-22130 GCA_031386385.1 Myxococcales bacterium | reverse complement strand
CAAGAACATCGCGTTGAAAGATATAGTTGCCCATAGAGGCGAGCGACCAACCAGGCCGACCGGGCATCTCGGGCGGATCCGATGGCTTCTCAACAAAGCCGATCACCCGACCTTCACCGTCGATGTGAATCACCCCAAAGTCTCGCGCTTCTTTCTTGGGAACAGGGATCGCGGCCACCGTGAGATCGGCGTTTTTTGTGAAGTGGTGGTCGAGCATTTGCTGCACATCCATTTTGTAGATGTGGTCGCCGCCGAAGATGATCACGATCTCTGGATCGGCGTCGCGGACCGTGTGAAAACACTGCCAAACTGCGTCTGCGCTGCCCTTGAACCACGACAGTCCCGTGCGCTGTTGCGCCGGGATCGTCTCAATGTAGTTGTCCAGGACGGGAGACAACCGCCACGCGCGAGCGATGTGCTCTTCGAGTGAGGCGCTCTTGTACTGGGTGATAACCTTGATCTTCACCAAGCCGCTGTTGACGAAGTTAGAGAGCACTACATCAATGATTCGATACCGACCACCGAACGGAACCGCCGGTTTAGCTCGCTCAAGAGTCAGAGGAGCCAACCGTTTTCCTTCGCCGCCGGCAAGAATCATCGAGAGAATGCGCGGGAGTGAGCGTCGCGTTCCGATGACTTGCATCGAGAGCGAGCGTAGCAAAGTTATGGCTCAAGCGAGAAGGTGATTTCGCGCCAATCGACCGCTTTTCAGGGACGCGGAATATCTGCGAGCAAAAAGAGCGTTCCGCTGTCGGTTCCCACGGCAATCACACCGTCGCGGATCAAAACCGGCGCGCTATCAATGGGTGAGCCGACGTTGACTCGGGCCGTAACCCGTCCGTTTCGCTCAATCAGCCACAGCTGTCCGAGTGGCGTTCCGATGGCGTAGCGACCCTCGCGATCAACCATCGGGGAGCTCGCGATGCCCCAATCCGCCGTCGGAGGACCCCCAGTGACAGGCACGGTCCAGCGCTCTTGTCCCGACTCGCGATCAAGCGCGACCACTCTGGGGTTGGGACCAAACGTCCCGAGCACAACAGTGCGATCAAGCCCGGACGCAACGCCGGTGCGCACGTACCCTCCGACGCGAGTTTTCCAGTGCAAATGACCGTCTAAAACGTCAATCGCGTACACATGCCCATCGTCGCTTCCGACGTACACCACGTTGTTGATCACCGCCGGGGTCGCGTCCACGTCCCCTCCGGTCGCATAGTCCCAACGAATGGTCCCCGTCGGTGAAACGCAATAGATCTTGTCGTCTTGGCAACCCACAATACTCGTGCCGTCCCCGAGCACGACCGGGCTTGAATACAGCTTGTTGGGGAGAGACAATCGCCACTGAACGGTCAGGCTCGAGTCCGTCGCATACAACACACGCCCTGCGGTAAATCGCAGGGATCCGTCATCG
Source organism: Myxococcales bacterium (assembly GCA_031386385.1). Lineage (GTDB taxonomy): Bacteria > Myxococcota_A > Polyangia > Polyangiales > JANNCG01. The sequence goes on along the minus strand of JANNCG010000914.1, from coordinate 20,722 downwards.
GCCGCGCCCGCTGCCGTGTCCGCGTCGTCGGTGGTCGCCAGCGCCCAGTGAAGCGTCCCTCTTGAGGGATCGACGCTGAAAAACCGATCGTTGTCCGTCCCCGAATAGATCGTCCCGTCTCGGTTCACAAAGGGCGAGCCATAGATTCTATCTCCGGTGATGGCCCTCCACACGATCGCTCCGCTGTTGACGTTGGCTCCGTACAGCGTCCCGTCGTGCGAGCCAAACACCACGATGTCTTCGTGTGGGCCAGCGACCACCGGTTGAGCGGTGACTCGATCGGTCGTGCGAATTTCGCGGTAGATCGAAGGCTCGTGCGGCAAAACGTAGCCGCTTCGTCCCGAGTGCTCGCGGTCCAGTCGCCACTGCCTTGGGGGCTGTGGGCTTGGTGCACTCTCAAGGGGAGGCTCGGTGGCGATCACCGGCGGGCGAGTGGGGTGCACTTGCGCCGGCCACGGACGCCTAGAAGCGGCCAGGAGCTGGGCTTCGAGCTGCTTTGCGCGCCGGATATGCGCAAACCAGCCAGCGGCAAAGCCTCCCGCCAACAAAAAACACGACCCCATGAGCGAAAGAAAAAATCGCTTCGGGTTGCTCTTTGGGGACGACGGAGCCTCTGGCATGGCGAAGAGTTGTAGCGAAATACCGCATAAAAAGCGGCAAAATTGAAAAAAGTGTACAACAAATTTTGTGTTTTCGGCGACCAGGGATACAACCCCCTTTGTCGACGGACACCACGTTGACCGTTAGAAGCAAACCGCGCTCATCTCGATACGCCAACGGATGAGTGCAACCCGCTTCCCGTAGCACATGGGAGCCCGATCTCCGAGCAATCGTCAGCAATGGCAGCAAACTCGAGCTGAAGGAATATCCGAACCTCCCAATCCCAGAGTCGAAAGACTCGATTCAACGTGCGAACACTTCGCACGGACCGCGTGCGGCTCTCCGGATAGCATCCCGAGCGCCCACGATGGTCGCACCCGAGCACCCGTGAGCAGAGCTTACGAAGCCTTAGAACAAAAACACACAACGACGGTAAACACGACGGAGTGTGTGGTGACCTGAGGTGGTGCCGCAGCGAATCTACCTGCCGAAAGGCTAGCGAAAATTCACTGTCCGCCGCGCTCACTGGCGATTGTGCTGTCCCGCAAGACAGCCATCGAGGTGAGCTAACGCAAGACTGATGGGCGCCTCAAAAGCGCGATCAAGTTTTGCCGATGCGGTCTCGGAGGGCGCGAGCAAGCAGAAGGCTCTTTGTTTTTATCGGTTCGGTACTCCCGACTCCCATAAAGGCAAAGAGAGAGAATGACTTGATCTAGTGAAGTGTGCCGCCCTGCAACAACAAGCGAGAGCTGAGATCGATGTTGCAGGCGAGAAAGATGATTCACCCGTTCGTTTATTGTGAGTTACTGAACGCTCAATTCCTAAGGTGCAGATCCACCGGAGCCGTTGCTGCAAAGCGCGGCCCTTGTCGATCACGACCCCAAGCGAATTGTGCGGCTCGCTAAGCCCACATGGACCAACGAAAATGTTTAAAAAACGCGAATCGTAAGGAACCATCTCGATAAAAAATCTTCCTCGTGACCGGTCAACTCCCTTTCGCTGCACCGATGCGTAAGCCCTTGATGAACAATCATCGACTGAGCAAAATTGCAGAGAGATTGCAGGAGTTGGTGAGTCACGGATGCTCACCGAGCTCTGTTCACGCGCAAGCGATTGAAGAGGGCGAAGGTGCTCGGTACACGCAGAGCGACGGTTCTGCGAAGAGGGTTAAACCTTTTACGGTCTGATGAGTCAGAACAGTATCGAGGGTCTCATGAAGCGAGCGATCGCAAGTGAGGTCATCAAAGCATCAAAGGCCACTCAGCTGATAGACGAGCGCGTTTCACCGTAACCGAAAATGCTGTCGCGAGACTGGTATTAGCTGGCCGAAGGTGAGAAGAGCGGCGTCAACAGAGCAGGCAACTTGCGAGCAATCGTGAGTGAGTTTTAAGTCCCATCGCATGTGCAGCGGTGCAAAGACTAAAACTAGCAGTCATCGAAAGTGTGACGAAAGTCTGCGATGTGTCAGCCAAAGGCGCAAACAAGCGGTTCTGTTAAACTCGACACATTAGTTTGTTAGGTAAAACTAACACTGAAGTGATCGAGAGAAAAACTCCCGGAACATCGAGAAGCCACCTGTCGTGAGGTGCGCGGCTCGATCAAGCGAGGTAACACTCGTGACTCAGTTTCCGATCAGAGTTTGCGGAGCGAACATCCCCTGCTTGTATGCATAGAGAGAAGCGATTGCAAAATCGTGCAACCTCTGCCGAATGAGAACATAGGCCCGCAGAATGAGATGGCGACATCCCCTGCGAACGTCAGTGATGCAGTGCAACGAAAGTTGTACGCAGATAAGCACCGACAAAACACGACCACGAGCGCCCGACATGAGAAATTATGTTGGGCGTTACGCGTTTCTCCCGCCGAGAATTCATCTCGGGGGCGGCTGGCTGATCCCCCGTCAGCGGTCTTTGTGAGCTTCTGCCAAGGCCTTTACGCCGGCGAGAACCTCAACCGATACGGCTTAGAACTTGTACTAGAACTTGTACGTAGCGCCGAGGCGAATGTACGTGAACGAGTCCGTGTTGAACCAGAAGCCCTGGTACAGCGCGCGGCGAAAGTTCTGCTCGCTAGAGGTCAGAACCCGATCGACTGCGAGAAACAGGTTCCAGTGGCGGGACAGACCCACCTCGAAGTTGAGACCCGCGACACCGCGGAGGATGCCTTGGCGACCTGCAGTCACGTTGACGTCCATCCCTGAGGCTGGAATCATCCCCATGTTCACCATGTTTTGTGTGTCCGTTTGCAACGAACCGTTCATCAGGGTGAGGTTGCAAGGGTTGCTGATCTGCGGGCTCATCGTGGGGTTGTAGTTGTTGCAACCATCGAAGCGCGGACGGGTCTCTTGTGCACCTTGGTAGAGCATCCCGGTGAGGTTGTCGCCCGCTGCGTCCAGACCAAAGCGAAGCGAAAACGAGAACGTCCCAGCGCGATTTCCGCGCTCGCGCTCATCACTAGAGTCCGTTGTGTCTTCGTCTGCTGTAGGAGCCAACGACTGCAACGAGACCACTGCAAACGTGGACAGTCCGAGTGTGTTTTGGCCCCTGAAACCGAGACCGCCACGGAGGTTGAGCTCTGCGCCGACGTTGACAAGCCCATTGAGCAATCGGATACCGCCGCGACCGCGAAGCTCAAACTCGTTCATCCAGCCCATTGAGCGGATAAGCAAACCTGCATCGACACCGAAGTCGGGGCTCTGCACGAGACCAACTGTGCCACGGATAAACGTGGGGTATTCGCCGTAGGCCAATCCCATGTCAATCGCGACGTCACCTGCATAGAGAGGCGAGGCTCCGAGCGTGCTGATCGCTGTCCGGCGCTCGCGAAGCGTGACACCGTTCGGACCGCTGCGACGGCGGCGAAGTGTTGCAACCACGCGCTCTTGAGCGTTCTCGCGAACGGTCACCGTCACCACGTAGTCTTCGTAGCCAGGAGCCTGAACGCGCACTTCGCGTGTCCCTGCGGCCACTTCTGGAATGTCTCGGCCCGCGCCGACTTCAACGGGGTCACGGCCATCAATGCTGACCATCGCGCCAGCAACGGCGCGGACAATTTCAACGTGGAGTGTTCCACGACCGACGGTGCGGGTGAGGGTGGCGTTGACCTCGCATGCTTGCGAAGCGCTCACGCTGCAACGCTGGGTGAACTCGTCAAAGCCCGTAGCGCGAATGGTAATGGTGTATGTCCCTGCTGCTTGCGCCGCTTGAACATACGGCGATGTGCCCACGTCACGACCGTCGACAAACACATGTGCGTCTGGGGTCCCACAGTTTACCGCCATGCGGCCGGTGATGGCACGCACTGGCATGTTTTGCTCTGTCACTTCGCGGGTCGTTTGCTGTCCAACCACGACGTTGAGCGTCTCTGAAAAATCCGTGCGTCCCGGTGCCGTCACACGCAAGATGTGCGATCCAGCGGGGATGTTCTCTCGCTGTGGAGGAGTGCCCTGAAGCACTTCGCCATCGAGGGTGACCACTGCGCCTTCGATTCCTGTAGCGAGGACGCGAACGTTGCCGCCGGTGGCGACGACTTCAGCGCGCTCAAGGTCAATGGCGAGGGCTGCAGTTTGGCCAGCGGTCACATCCACTTGGCGCCTAACGGTGCGAGATCCGCCCGCGTTCACTTGCACAATGTGCTGTCCGGGCTGCACGTTGTCGATGGTGGGAGGCGTGCCAGTCATCGCGACGCCATCGAATAATACCTGCAAATCAGCAGGGTTTGCACCGGTTGGATTCGACACGATCACTCGGACGATTCCGTGCGGAGACTGCCGGGGGCGAAGGCTCGCGTTCACCGTGGCGACCGCACCCGCACCCACCTGAACCGTCTCACGAAAGGGCTGCATGCCCTCGGCGACGATCTCGATGATGTGCGCTCCAGGCGGGACGTTGTTAAATCGTCCAGGCGTTGTACCAACTCCAGCGCCGTCCAAGCGAATCTGCGCGCCATCGGTGTCCGATGCCACATAGATCGCACCCGCTTGTGTGAGCGCGGTGGTGAATGTCTCGCGTGCACGCCGCACAGTGAGATCAAGACGACCGGCCACAAATCCGTCTCGGCTGAAGTACAGCGTGTGTGCGCCTGCTGTCAGTCGCACAGCCCGCAAGGGTGTCGTCCCAAGTGGAGTGGCGGTCTCGTTGTCAACGCGAACGGCAGCGCCTGGCGGCGTAGACTCAATGTTGACGGCATACTGTCGCTGTGCAAGTGCGGTGTTTGGCGCGATCACGAGCATCAGCGCAGCACACACACTCCACAGCCAAAATGAAAGGGATTTGACTGGCACGGAGAATTCCTGGGGTTGAGTTTTAGTCATCGAAAAAATCATGTTCATACAGACTGAGCAGTGCGTGTTGGGAGTTAAAATGCGTGCTTTCACGCCACCGACCCGCGGCACAGTTTCGGTCCTTTGGTACCACCGTTTGCCTTTAGTATTCCTTACGAATTTAAGGAATCGCAGCGCCAAAACCGAAAATTCTTTGGCCAGATGTTGACGTGTGTTCAGGCTTCGATAATGTGCCTGAGTACGGAGCCGTCCCTTAACACCATGAAATTACCCCAGCCCTTGCAGTTTGCGCTGAGCTACCTTAGCCCCCTTGTTCTGATATTCGCGCTCAATAGCTGCGCAAATGCGGACGAGCCGCTTATTCGTCGCGACGGCGGGACCGTTCGAGACGTGCCGAACGGCGCGTGCAACGCACCCATGCTCAGCTGCAACGGAAGCTGCGTGGATTCGCAAGTCAACACCGCGCACTGTGGCCGCTGCAACAACGCATGCCCCATGGGCCAGTCTTGCACGGGTGGGACGTGTCAGGCCGGCGGCGCTTGCGCTGCGCCGCGGATGATGTGCGGAGCGAGCTGTGTGGACACCTCAATCAACGACACCCACTGCGGACGCTGCAACAACGCATGCACGGGCGGCCAGATTTGTCAGGGCGGGACGTGCTCTGCGATGGGAGGCTGCAACGCTCCGCGAATGATGTGTGGGGCTGCCTGTGTCGACGTCTCGACAAGCGCCACCAACTGCGGAAGCTGTGGTCGAGCGTGTATGGCCGGCCAGAGCTGCACCGCGGGAGTCTGTGGTGGAGGCGGCGGGATGACCCGCACTGGGATGAGTTGCCAGACCGAAGCTGAGTGCGGAATGAACGCTACTTCGCGTGGTATTTGTCAGACAACTTCGTCCGGATGGCCCGGCGGTTATTGCTCGTATTTGTGTGCCAATGATGGCGAGTGTGGTGCTGGCGGAGTTTGTGCGTTCATTGAGCCGGTGATGGTCATGGGCATGATGCGCAACATCGGGGTGTGCCACACGGGCTGTCCTCAAGCGGGGATGCGCGCGGGGTGTCGCTCAGGCTACGCGTGTCTGATGGCGCCAGAGGCGGCGATCTGTGTTCCGGATTGCTCAGTCGTGCAAGGGACTTGCGGTGCAAACATGTGTGTGGCTGCGTCCGGCGGCTGCTCTCGGTGTATGTCTTCAGCTGACTGTATGGGAGGCGGCGCTTGCGATGTCGCAGCAGGTCGCTGCTCGTGTACAGCCGGGACCAACTGTGGGACGGGTCGCACTTGTCGAGCGGGCAGCTGTGGCTGTGCGAGCAACGCTGGTTGCCCAGCGGGCTGGACGTGCACGGTCGCCACGGGACAGTGCGCGCCTGGCCCATGAGTGAATTGCCCGATAAATCGCTAGCGAAAAGCGAATTGCCCCCAACCGACAATGCTGCTGACCCCGTTGCCAAGCCCACAACAGAGCCCGCAGTAGAGGCCGCAGTAAAGCCGGCAGCGGAGCCCGCGCTTGACGCTAAACTCTCTTCCAGAGAGGGCCCGTTGAAAGCGGCGTGGGCAGAGCTTGAGAAGGGCGACCATGTGAAGGCACGCGAGCTCGCACTCGAGCTTTCGAAGAGCCCCGATGGCGTCGTGAGCAAGGAAGCCAACGAGTTCATTGAGCGTATGAAGCCGGACCCAGTGATCCTTTTGGTATTGCTAGGGACCGCGATCCTGATCGCTTTTTTAGCTGTGCAGTACCTTGGTCCCCACCTCCCGCACGCTCACTCATAAAACCATCGCGTCTCCGTCGCTCTGCCTCGCAGACGCGCGTTTGCGCGTTGACTGTGCACGACGGCTTGCGATGGACCCGCGTCGCAAAACTTCGAGCGCTGTGAATGTTTTGCTAAACGCGCTACACTAACCTTGCAGTGAATCGATGAAACAGCAGTATTTTCACAATTATTCTCCTCGACCGCCATACACGATGAGCGCCCTCGCACGCGCCGCGGGAGTCACGTTGTTGTCTTGTGTTGTGGCCCTCTCTGGTGGTTGTGCCGCCGCGCAAGTCGTTGCACCTCGTCGACCGCTGACCGCGCATGACTACCTTCCGCTGCGCCGAAATGCAGCATGGAGCTTTGATGCTCGGGACACGAGCGCAGCGTCGGGCGTGCAAACGCTGGTGACCTTGCGTGTCACGCGCCAAGACGGCGAGAGCTACTGGATGTCTCAGGGTGCGCGCTCTAATTCTGTGTACATGTACGCTGCGGGCGGGATTCTTCGCGACGGTGAGACCATCCTCGCGGACCCCATCGCCGCAGGGACCTCATGGCAGGGGATCCAAGGCGATCGCTATACGATTCGCTCGGTCAATCAGCGTCGGGTCACGCCTGCGGGGACGTTTAACAACGTGGTCGAGGTGGTGCGTACCGGGCAGCAAGAGTTCAGCGAGGTGACGTATTACGCGGCGGATGTAGGTCCGATAGAGTCCCGCACCCCGGTGGTCGTTCAGGGGCAAATTCGAGAGTATCGGCTGCTGCTGCGCGGGTACACCTTGGACGGGCAATTCTGACGACTCTGTGAGGACTTAGGGGATAGCGAGCTTCGTCACACGATCGTTGCAATCGAAGACAAAGGCTTGTCGTGGTGTGCGGTTAAACGGGTATGCTCCGGGGCGCAATGCTCCCCTCTGACCCTCCTAGTGGCGTGATTCCACGCGCAGTTTCTCTGCCTCCGGCAAACTCGGCCAATCCTCTGTACATCAATCGAGAGCTGAGCTGGCTTGAGTTTAATCAACGCGTCCTTGACGAGGCTGGCGATGGGAGCGTCCCTCTCTTCGAGCGTCTGAAGTTTCTCGCGATCATGAGCTCGAACCTTGATGAGTTCTTCATGATCCGTGTCGCCGGACTGAAGCAACAATTGGCCGGTGAGCTTGACGATCCGCTGGCGGATGGGCTCTCGGTTCCAGAGCAAATTGCGGCCATTTCGGTGCGCACGCATCGGATGGTCGAGGACCAGTACGTCTTATTTCGTGAGCAAATTCGGCCAAAACTAGAGGCTGCAGGGATCTCAATCGTGCCGCCAGAGAGCTGGACGCAGGATGAACGCAACACGCTTCATGGGCACTTTCTTCGCGAGATTTTTCCCGTCCTCACGCCCCTTGCGATTGACCCAGGGCATCCGTTTCCGCGCATCAAGAATAAGTCGCTGTACCTCGCGGTGAGCTTCGCGGGAGGCCAGTATCAAGAGGGGCTTCCGGTGTACGCGGTGATCCAGGTCCCGACGACTTCTCCTCGGTTGGTGGAGGTGCGCAAGTCGGGCGGTCAAAAGGCGTTCGCGCTGCTTGATGACGTGATTGGAAGCTTTGCGGGTGAGCTGTTTCCGGGGATGCGTATCACGTCCGTTGCGCCCTTTCGTGTCACTCGCAATTGGGATCTGGAGTTTGACGAAGAAGAAGCAGAGGACCTACTCAAGGCTATCCAACAAGAGCTTCGTCGCCGCGATCGTGGCAACGCGGTGCGCGCAGAGATCTCTCCACAAATTGACGCGGGATTTTTAGAGCAACTGCGCACCAAGCTCAAGCTTGATCCCGAAGACATCTACGCAGTCGACGGCCCCATTCACCTCGGAGATCTGTTGGGTCTCGCGACCCACGACGCGGCTGCCGAACTGCGAGATCCGCCAGCGATTCCGCTGGTAGCCCCGGTGTTTCGCGATGCGGACGATCTGTTCTCAGTCCTCGCAGAGCGGGACGTGATTCTACAACATCCGTACGATAGCTTTGACAGTGTGGTTGAGTTTGTCTCTCGCGCCGCAGATGACCCCAAGGTGCTCGCGATCAAACAGACGCTTTATCGCGCGGGACAAAACTCTCCGTTTGTGCGCGCTCTTGCGCGAGCTGCAGAGGCAGGCAAGCAGGTCACAGCCCTCGTTGAGCTCAAAGCGCGCTTCGATGAAGAGAACAACATTCAGTGGGCGCGCACGCTTGAAGAGAGCGGTGTGCATGTTGTCTATGGACTTATCGGCCTCAAAACCCACGCTAAAGTGTGTTTGGTGGTTCGGCGCGAGCCCAGCGGAATCCGTCGCTACGTCCACCTCTCGACGGGCAACTACAACCCATCGACGGCGCGATTGTACACCGATGTGTCGTTTTTTACCGCGCGTCCTGAGCTCGGTGAAGATGCCAACGCGTTGTTTAATTTGCTCACTGGCTACAGCGCACCAGCGCAATGGAAGAGACTTATTGTGGCGCCGCTCGGATTGCACGAGACGGTCCTTGGACTGATCAAACGCGAGACCGATCATGCACGCGCGAATCGTCCCGCCAGGATCGTCGCCAAGATGAACTCGCTGGTGGACCCCGACGTGATCGAGGCTCTTTACGCAGCTTCACAAGCAGGCGTGCAGATCGATCTCATTGTGCGCGGCATCTGCTGTTTGCGGCCGGGCGTCCCTGGCGTGAGCGACAGAATTCGTGTGGTCGCGATCGTGGACCGATTTTTGGAGCACGCGAGGATTGTGAGTTTTGACAACGGAGGCGTCCCCGAGGCGTACCTGGCGAGCGCTGACTGGATGCCACGCAATTTTCAGCGACGGGTCGAGGTCATGTGGCCCATTGAGGACAAGGCCTTGGCGACCATGGTGCGCGAAGAGATTTTAGCGGTGACATTGCAAGATAACGTGAAGTCGCGGCTGATGCGTCCAGATGGGCAATACGAGCGGCGAGTGGTGCAAGAAAACGAAGCACCGTTGCGCTCGCAGCAGAAATTTGTCGAGCTGACGCGAGAGCGGACCCGTGCCAGCAGAATGGTCCCTACAGGGGGATCATTTCGCCTGCGTGCGGCTGCATCAAGAGCGCAGCAGGGGGAGGACGCGGCCAAGGGCGTCACGGCCGTTACGGTCCCCGCAAGGGAAGAGGTTCGGCGCGCCCGAATCGGAAAAAAGAAGTAGTTGGCGCAAGCCAGCGCAACAAAAGTGCCGCGGCGCTTGGCTAAAGATTCGCGATTGTACAAATAGACGAGTAGATTGAGCGATACTCATGGCTCCTGTGAAGATTCTGTTGATCGAGCGACTGCGACAGGAGGGTAAGTTGTCGCCTGATCAGTACGAGGGCGTGCTGCATCACATTCAGCGTTCTGGCGCGACGCCGGAAGAAGCGCTGATAGAAACCAGCGTTTTTAACGAACAAGACCTGCTCAAGTATCTGGCGAAGGTCTACAATACTCGGTTTGTCAGCACTGACCGGTTGTCCAAAGCAGACATCGACCCGTCCACGCTGGGGACGATTCCTCGCAAGCTGGCGGAGCAGTATCAGGTGTTTCCTGTGCTCTATGATGGGACCAACAAGATCCTCAGCGTAGTGACCCCTGACGCGGGCAACCTTGAGATCTCGCAGCAGGTCCAGGTGGCCTCCAACGCGCGCGAAGTGCGCATTTTTGTCGGGCGTCCGGCGGCGGTAAAAGCCGCCATTCAGAAGTTTTATGGTGGAGATATTCACGCCTTTTCGCACATCGATCGACAGCAAATTGAGCAGTACAAAAACATGCTCAACGTGTTTGAGCGCAATCTTGTAAGCGAAGAAGCCCTGTCCTCGACGTTTAACGTGCGTGAGCGAAAGCAAGAGCGCGTGGTGAGCGAGGGCGATATCGATCGCGGGGCACTTCGGGCCAACAGCGCCATTGTCACCGGAGGCGGAGTATCGCTTCAAGACTATCAAGAGACACTCGCAGTGCTCATTTCGCTGCTTGAGAATGGTCGCGGTGAGTTGCGTGGTCACAGCGCGGTTACCTCACGTTTTGCTCGAAAAATTGCTGAGAGAATCGGTATCTCAGCCAACGATCAGCACGCGCTTGGGGTGGCGTGTTTGCTTCATGACGTGGGCAAGTCTGGGAGCTATCACCTCACCTCGCTCAACGTCTCTGAGTACGAGGGACACAAGGTCGCGGCGCAAAAGAGCTATCAGTCGCCAGTGCGAATGTTCGAGAGCGTTCGTTTGCCGGTCACCGCTGAGACAGCGATTGTTGGGATGTACGAGCGTTTTGACGGCAAGGGCTTACCTAACGGCCAGTCGGGCAAAGACATTCCCCTTGGTGCGCGCATCTTGTCGCTGGCGGACACGTATGCGGACCTCACGGGCAACTCGCGCAACCCATTTCGCAAGGTGCTGAACCCACAAGAAGCTTTCGATGCCCTCAACCGCTACAAGGGAAAGGTGTTCGACCCCAACCTGGTAGACCTGTTTAGGCACATGATGCTTGGCGAAGATTTGCGTGCAAAATTGCTGGCAGATCGCCCAACAGTCCTGGTGATCGACGAGGACGCCGAAGAGAGCACCGTGCTTGAGCTTCGGTTGCTCGAGACCGGCCACGAGGTTCGCTCGGCGCGCGCGCCTGAGCAGGCCATTCAGATGTTGAGCAAAGGCGACATTGATCTGGTGGTGAGTGAGTGGGAGTTTCGCAACGCCAGTGGCGCGGACTTGCTCCTACACGTTCGCACCAAATTGAGCTTAACCTCGCTTCCATGGATTGTTCTCACGCGCGACGCGCGGCGTGAGTCGGTGGCGAAGGCGTTTGAGCTGAGCGCAGCGGACTATGTCGTGAAGCCCACGCCTGCGGATGTCGTGGTGGCGAAGCTGCGCCGGGTGCTTGAGTCCGGACCTCGGCAGAGCGCTCGGGGCGTGTCGGGATCGCTCAAGGAGATGGGATTTCCTGAGCTTGTGCAGGTCCTTTCGCAGTCGCGTAAGTCCGGAGCGCTCAAGGTGTGGGTGTCGGCGACCGACTCAGGCGAGGTCCATTTTGACGAAGGCCAGATCGTCAACGCCATGTGGGCTAAGGCGCGTGGAGAAGACGCTTTTTACTCCATGTGTGGGCTGACCGAAGGAGACTTCTCGTTTGATCCTGCGTTTAAACCAACGGCACGGGTGATCCAAGCAGGGGCGGAGTCGTTACTCCTTGAGGGGATGCGGCGTATGGATGAAAACAGCGGAAAGAGCTAACTTTCATTGCACAACGCAGGACCCACAATAGCTGAATGGTTGAACTAAAAGCCCCTCCGAGCGACACAGAGATCACCGTCCGCATTCTGACGAACATCAGCGACGTTGATGCGGCCAGCTGGGATGCGCTTGCTACGGACGAGGACTCTCCCTTTGTCGAGCACGCGTTTTTGGCGGCCCTTGAATCCTCGGGCTGCGCGTCTGCTGAGCAGGGATGGACGCCGGCACACATCACTATTTGGCGTGAAAATTTGCTGCTCGCGGCGACGCCATCCTATATCAAAGATCACTCAGAGGGTGAGTTTATATTTGATTGGGGATGGGCCGAAGCGGCGCACCGCGCAGGGATTCGATATTATCCCAAGCTGCTGTTGGCTGTTCCGTTTACGCCCGCTACGGGGAGGCGGCTGTTGCGGCGACCCGAGGTGAGCATCGAGCAAGCGGCGAAGTGGGTGGTGCAAGCCGCGCTGCAGCTGGCTAAAACTTATAAGCTGTCGTCGGTCCACGCGCTTTTTTTGCACGCGCAAGAGTGTGATGCGCTTGAGGCCCAGGGCTTTGCGCGTCGTGAAGGTGTGCAATTTCACTGGCACAACGACGGCTACAAGACGTTTGATGATTTTTTGGCGCGGTTTCAGTCCAAGCGTCGTCACGCGATCAAGCGTGAGCGCGCGCAACTGGCGCTGGATGAGACTAAAATTGAAACGCTTCGTGGGGCCGAGCTCACGCCCGAGCTCGCGCCGTTGATGCACAAGATCTACCTGACCACGGTCGATAAGTTTGCCTGGGGCCGTAGGTACTTAAATGAGCGCTTTTATACCGAGATACTTCGCACCTGGTCGCACCGTATTGAGTGGGTTCAGGCCCGCGCAAAAGACGGAACAGTGATCGCCGGAGCCTTCAACGCACGCCGCGGAAAAGCACTCTACGGACGCTATTGGGGTGCCTTTCAAGAGCAGCCATTTTTGCATTTTAACGTGTGTTATTACCACTCGATCGAGCGGGCCATCACCGAAGGGATCGCGGTGTTTGAGCCCGGTGCGGGTGGCGAACACAAGCTTGCGCGAGGGTTTGATCCAACGATCACGTACTCAGCGCACTGGCTCGCGGATCCTCGATTGGATCGCGCGGTGCGTGGATTTTTGCAGGGCGAAGTGAGAGCGATTCGCGCGGGTGTTGCCGCTGAGCACGCGCAAAGTCCGCTTCGGCGCAAAGTGGGATAAGCGCAAAGTGCGAGACCGCAAGTTGCCGAAAAGTTAATTGCGTTGACATTTTTGTGTATGCGCTCATTGTGTCCGTTGAAGGGTGTAATGGATGGAATCGGACAATATTACGAAAAGGGATAATCGAGCGTCTTCGCGTCTTCGCGTCTTCGCGTATTCCGTTAATCGGTTTGAGGTGTTGCTCTTAGCAAGCCTTGCAATGGGATTGATCAATTGTTTTCCGACGACACCGGGGTCCGTCAGTGGGTGCACCGGTAAACGTCACGAATCCAAATCAGTTTCAAAACGAGACAGATCTCGTCGTGGTGCCCCCATCGCAGAATTGCCCGACTGGTGCGGCCTTTATAGCGTTTAACGATTTGACACCTCCCAACCCGCCAAACCAAGACTCGTTCTTGAACGTTGCGCGGACTCTCACTCCGACGACATGTCCGCTCTGCAGTTGGACGGCGTATGGACGGTCAGCGCTTCGGGACGCAGCTCGTCGGGCAGATATTACGCTTCTCGGCGTTGAGGGGGATCCGCAAATTGAAGTTGGGCCGGATGGCACACTGCTTATGGTTGCCATGACGACGAGACGCGAGACCCCTTCAGAGCCAGACGGATTGATGGCATTTCGCAGCACGAATTGCGGACGAACTTGGTTGGCGAACTACGCCGTCAGTCCGGGTGCCCCATTTGCGCAAGCACAATTGGGAACGGTTACGGATGTTGATCGACCGTTGCTGCACATCAATCCGAATCGACCATCCTTTGCGTATCTCAGTTTTTCCGCTCAAACCACCGAGCGGAGAGTCCAGGCTCTCGTGGTCTCTCGCGATGCGGGGCTTCACTGGACGCAGCCACTTTGGGTGGCAGACCAGCCATCAATGCAGGTGCCCCCCGTCGTCCATACGACCAATGAAGTGGCGTTCAGCAACGTTGGCCTCATCGTAACAACTCCCGACAATCAACCCGTTCCGCCACCGGTTGGCGGTTTTCGGCGTGGATTTTCTCAGCAATTTTGCCTCGTGCCTGATCCTGGAATTGAGAGTGCGGAACAACCAGTGTGCCGTCCCAACGTGAATCTGTTCGGTGCGGTTCGGGTTGCACAACGACCCTCATTGCTAATCGATAAAGTAACAGGCAATCGAAACCATCAAGTGCAGGCTAGCAACGGAATTCGCAACGACGTGACGCCAACGCTTCAGTACATCAATGGTTCATGGGTTGCGTCCATTGTGTACTACGAAGAGTTGTTGAACGCCCACGCTGCATATGTCCTGTCTTCACCGGATGGAATTAAGTGGACGAGTGAGTACAGTTCGATGGTCAAAAATCCAGACGGACCCCTACTGACTATTGACGGCCTCGACGCGGTATGGCCGACGGTCGCAGTTGGTGTTTCGGGGCGGTCCATGTTGTTTGCCTGGGCAGACAATCGTATTCAAATCCCTGGACAGCCGCTAGCCGATGCGAATCGTGCGATCGATTTCTATGGAGCGGCAGCGCTAACACCTCCTCCAAACGCATCGTGGAGTTGGCTCGCAGGAGCCCCGAACTCGCTTCGCGCGGGACGTGGACCATTTTTACCCCGCGTCTCGGCCGACAATACCGGTCGCTATTTTGGCGACTACTTTCGTTGTGCTGGGCTCGATGCAATCGGCCAAACCGAACGCTGGCTTTGCGCGATATGGGAATCGACCGCGAACAATCCAGCTGTTGTGTTTGATGAATCGCATGTCGTTGCAAGCGTCGTGACCGCGAGGGCAGCCCCATGAAGCGCTCAATCTTGCCATTGGCATTGACAGTTTTTTACGTAGTGAGCGGTTGCGGACGCACCGTAGTTGGACCGCCTTTGGCAGACGCTTCTGCAAGTCACGATGCACGCCCAGATAGTGAACCGGACGACAGGCAAAATTTTGATGCAGGTGCTGACCGTGACGTCCTTGAGGAGTGTCGTACTCCCGTGCCCTGCACCGATCCTGGGCGGGTGTGTTGTCCTTGCTGGGCAAATGTGGGACATGCAGCACAAGACGGTTGCTATCGGGGCAACCAGTCTCTCGGAGGAGGTTTGAACGCTGCCTGTAGATCTATGTGTGACTACAGCAATCCGCGTTGAACGGGCGGGAGATAATTTCTAGCGCCCCCATGGAGGTCGCAACGATTGTGCTCTCCATGTTCGTGCAATCCCGTGCACAAGTCTTGCTTCGCGCTGCGATTATCGTGACGACTGCCTGGCAGAAGCGACACGCTCACAGACGTTGATTGCGTGCGTTGGCCGAACGGGGGTATCGTAGGCGTGCTTAACGAGGTGCCCATGAATCGCACTGATATAATATTGGTATTGAGCACTATTTTGGCAATCGACAGTTGCGGCGGGACGGTGGTGGGGACGACTGCAAGTGACGGTTTTGCGACTCACGATTCAGGCCAGCACAACGAAATGATCGACTCTCCAAATGCAGACGCCCGAACAGGCATTGACGTCGTCGGAGAGTGTCGTACGCGAATGCCTTGCGCACCGCCAAGAGCGATCTGCTGCCCTTGTTGGGCATTGCGCGGCCGTGCACTGCAGGACGTTTGCTATCGACAAAGCGAGCTGCACGGCGAAGATTTTAACGCGCTTTGCAACAACGACTGCGACTTCAGCAACCCGCGTTGATCGTGCGGGCGACAATTCCCAGCGCCCCCATGGAGGTCGCAACGATTGTGCTCTCCATGTTCGTGCAATCCCGTGCACAAGTCTTGCTTCGCGCTGCGATTATCGCGACGTCTGCCTGGCAGAAGCCACATGCTCACAGACGTTGGTTGCATGGGCAGACCGACCGGGGGTACTATCAGCGTGCTTAACGAGGTACCCATGAGCTCTTCTGCCGAAGGTGATGACGCCAAGCGTGACGATGATCTTGAACAAGACGAAGATCGCGCAGCGATTTTGCAGCGAAGGCGCAAATTTGTGACCGCCGCTCTCGGGAGTCTCGTTTTGGCGAGCACCGCGATGGTGGACTGCAGCGGACCTCAGCCTTGTTTATCCGCGCGCCTTGAAGACGTTGTCTCGGATCAGCCCAACGGTGACGACGTGACCCCTCAGCCATGTTTGTCTGCAGCCCTGGATGTCCCAACTTTTGATGCGACCGATGCGCGGCCGCAGCCGTGCTTGGATATGGCGATCACAGATGTCCCAACGGGGGATGGTTGAGTATGAGCGCTTCTGCCGAAGGTGATGACACCAAGCGTGACGATGATCTTGAACACGACGAAGATCGCGCAGCGATTTTGCAGCGAAGACGCAAGTTTGTGACCGCAGCACTGGGTGGTCTTGCGATGGCCAGCAGCGTGCTTGCAGATTGCGCCAGCCCGCAGCCCTGTCTTGAGTACGTCGAAAATCGCGACGTAAACGGAGACCGAACGGATGCGACGTTCATCCCCGATGTGGGCCCGCAACCATGCCTGTCACCGGTGTTAGATGTTCAGACGGTTGACGCTAGCGATGTGCAGCCCCAGCCTTGTTTGAACATGGTGATGATCGATGTGCCTACGGTGGACGTTCTGCCGCAGCCGTGTTTATCGCCCCCACTTCCAGATGTGCCAGACAACGACGCGGTGCCTCAGCCGTGTTTGCGGATGCCCCCGCCAGTTGATGGCGGCTAACGACCCGGATCTATGCTCCACTCACTTCATTCTACTGGGATAAAACCAGGAGAAATTCACCATTCGCACCACGATATTCCCTTTGTCGACAGCGGGCGCAAGGTGCGAATCTATCTCCCCAAACGCCTTCGAGAGACCGATCCTCCAAGGCCGCTTGTGCTGATGTTTGATGGGCAAAACGTCTTTCACGATGAGCCCTCATTTGCCGGCGGCTGGCATGCGCATCTCGCGGTTGAGCGAATTGCCAGGGTCAAGCGTCCCGCGCCCATTGTGGTGGCCATTGATCACGGAAACGAAAAGCGCATGCGCGAGCTGTCGTTTACGCCCTCGCGTTTTGGTGAACCGGCGCTTGATCCATTCGCTGATTGGATTGCGGAGAAGCTTGTTCCGGCGGTGAGAGCGCGGTTTTCGATTATTTCGCACCCAAGCGGAGTGATCATTGGAGGCTCGTCTTTGGGTGGGCTTGCGGCCATGTACACGCACCTTCGCCGGCCCGAGACCTTCGGCGGAGTGCTCGCTATGTCACCGTCATTTTGGCTGGGAAACGGCGCGATTTTTTCGTACGCCGAGAAGACGTCCATGCCCTGGACAACCAAGGTCTATCTCGATGCCGGCAAGGCCGAAGCCCGAGGCATGATGGCCCGCGACGCCACCCGGATGAACGAGCTGCTCGCGGCGCGCGGCTGGCGGGCCGGCGAACAAGTGCACTTAAGAATTGACCCCCGCGGCGCGCACAACGAGAAATCTTGGCGCAGGCGCATGACTGGTGCCCTGCGTTATCTTCTCGCGCCTCCTGCCAAGCCGCTTGCACCTTAGCGACAAGCAACCCACATCGGGATGCGGAACCGATTGCGCCAATGGTCTACGTCCTGGATCGACCCATAGCGACAAGCGTCTCGTGCACCAACGCATGCCTGTCCCGTTGAACCCGATGCTGCAACGAAACGACCTCTTCATCAAGCAGACCACGGTGCTCTGCGGCAATCGCCAAACGAGGACGAGCAGCGAGAATCCTCACCAAAATCTCTGACACAAACGCCGGCTCGCGATAACGAACTGGCGTCCCATGCTCGAGCAACCGAGTATGCAACGTACGAAAGCGCAACGCTCCCTCGGAGTCCGTGAAGCGCACGTGGGTCCCTGCACGGCTGTGCCCGGCCTCGCTGATTGCGTGAAGATAGTCCTCTGCGGCCTCGTCGTCTTGGCAGAGCTCACCGTCGAGCAGCAGCTCTGTGCCCACGTGGGCGACTGCTCACGACGCACCAGAACCAAGTCCGCGCGCTGCGAGCCGCGCCGCGACTTCACGGCACAACCTCATAAACGTCTCGCCTGCATGAAACGCCTCGTCGGTCGCATGATGCTCCGCGATGCCCTCCGCGAGGGTCTCATGCGTGATCTCCCCGAGTCGCGCCCTGCACATCGTTGCAAAATCTGGGAGCATCGCGCCCAGTAAAAACGCTGGCTCGCGGCGTAGATGTCGGGCGACCCATGCGTGAGCGAAGAAGTTCACGGCCGGATTTATATCACTGCTTCTCGTTTGCCGGTTTCGATTTGCGTGTTGCGATGCGCGCGTTCTTAGACCGCGTTCAAGCCGAGCAGTTGTTGCACATCGCTCACACGTGAGTTGAAATGCTGCTCCCAAGCAAACGTCGGGAAGGGCTTTGCGGTCTTGCCCAGCTTGTATGCCTTCCACAAGTTGCGAATGTGTCCGGGCTTGCCAAACGCGTACCGCAGCGAGCCAAATGTGGCGATGAGCGCAGAACCTGGCGCGCCGGTTTGCGCGTAGCTAAATGCTTGCAGCAAAAGCTCTCCCTCAACGTCTGGCGCGTAGCCCGTCACAACGTGCCACAGATCGTGCGTCTGCCGCAGTCTGAGCATCAAGTACGCAGCCCGTGGGTCGTCGATTGCGGGCAGCGTCTCAAACGGCTCGGGAGAGATCCCGCTGCTCCGCAAGAAGCGAACATACTCGCGACCAAGCGTCCCATCAGGAAGCTGTGCGAGCGCGTCAAAGTCCACCGAGCGCCGGTCAATCCGTGGCTGCTCGCGAAGCAATCGTTGCGCGTCAAGGTTGCCCTCAAAACCCGCAAGGCGGCGGCGAAGCGTCCCAAGGTTGAGCGCCTGCAGCAGCACCAGGACTTGGTCCAATCGGTTCGGGTCGCGCACCAGAATGCGCGCAGCACCGACGGCGGCGCTCGCGCGCTCGATACGAGTTGAGTGGATGGTGAGAGGGTGAGCGAGAGTTGATTCCATGCGATGCTCCATGATGGCCAATCTGTTATTGGCACTACTGACAATAGCGAGCATTCACTTATTGTCAAGAGTGCCAATATCGGTTAGCGTCACTATTGTCTCGACTGAGACACGTCATGAAAGTCATCGATAAAATCCTGAAGCGACGGGCTCGGCGCGCGCCGGCGGACGCTCGTTCGCTTATTGAAAATGCGGCGGTACGGGTGTTTGAAAAGCACCTTCCGGACCAAGTTGGGATGCGAGAAGTGGCGCGCGAGGCGGGCGTGAGTCGCGCGCTGATCACGCACTATTTTGGGACCTACGAAGCGCTGGTCGAAGCCGTGCTTGAGCAGCGGTTTAACGCGATGCGCGAGGGCTTGCTCGCGGCGGTGGTACGTGTCGCGGCAGAGGGCGGTGAGGCCTCGGCGATTTTAGACGAGCAACGTAAGGCGATCGCGGGGATGGCGGCAGATCCGGTCGCGGTGCGACTGACGATGTATGCGCTTTTGAGCGGACGCGCGGAGGCGGAGGATTTCTTTCCGGCGCGGGTCCGCGGGCTCAAATTGCTGGCAGATGTGCTTGAGGCCCGCACGGGGATTCCCCGCGAAGAGGTCGAGTATGCGCTCGTGGCGTCGTTGTCCACCGCCATCGTTTGGACTGTGGGCAAGCGTGTCTTGTTCGGTGCCCTCGGCCGACGGCTAACGCGCGAGACAGAAGAGCAGTTTGCGCTCGGGATGAACGAGATGTTTCGCTCTTGGCTCACGCGCAAAAGTTGAATACCCCTTTCGCTGGCGGGTAGAATGTAGCTCAGAGAGCGAATCATTTATGAGTGATGCAGATGGCGACGCAACGCGCGATGACGAAGGCGCAGAGGACGAAGATCGGTCAGCGATTTTGCAGCGTAGACGGCAATTTGTTGCGATCGCTCTCGGTGGGCTAGCGCTGGCAGGCACCGCGTTGGTTCAGGGAGCGTGTGCGCCATGTTTAGCACCAATTTACGATGGAGGTCCGACAGACGGTGCCGGGATTCGGGACGCAGAGCCTCAGCCGTGCCTCCGAATGCAGAATCCAGACGTACCTAATTTTTATCCAGACGCCGCAGCGGATCCCGAGGCGGGTCCAGACGCGAACGACTAACCGCCGCAACGCCCAATCGTGCTGCGAATTTTGCCGCTACGTTCTGTACGCAGTGCCGACCGATTGGGGCGATCGCGAACAAATTGCGGCGGTAGTGGACGTGAGGTCAATTGTCTTGGTATTGTCACGGAACTGTGACGAAACGCCCCGTCCGAGACCAACCGGACATGCGACAATGGATGTCGAGGGTTCACACTTCGCCGCGGAATTTACATGCGAAAGCCTACTGAAGAAGAACTCTCACTGCTCTCTGGATTCGAACGCGTTGCCTTTGCGTTGGCCGACAAAGCCAACAGGGATCCGTTTATTAAACAGGCGGGCCAGAAGTTTTTGTCGTCCTTTGGCCGGGCATGGGTGCACCTGTCGACGCGCAACCTCTTGACGGTCAACGGGCTTCAGCACGTCCGGGACATCGATCGGTCGCGCGGTGTGGTGTTTGTCGCCAACCACTTAACGATGCAAGACTTCTATGTGATCTCGTCGATCTTGCTCCGCTCGACCGACTGGATCAAGCGGATGTACTTTCCGGTGAAGTCTTCGTACTTTTACGAGCGAATTGACGGCGTTTTGGTTAACGCGCTCTGTGCAGCCATGTCGATGTATCCGCCCGTTTTGCGAGACAAATCGCGCAAAGCTTTTAACCGATATGTCGTGG
>JANNCG010000911.1:0-9530 GCA_031386385.1 Myxococcales bacterium | reverse complement strand
ATGACCGAGATGAGCCCGCTCGGCTCGCTGTCGGCGCTAAAACCCCCGTTTGTTGGGCTCTCAGAGTCCGACGAGCTCGACGTGCTAACGAGCCAGGGATTCGCTCCGTTTGGGGTGCAGATGAAAATCACCGATGATGCTGGCGCAGCGCTCCCGTGGGATGGCAAGACGTTTGGTCGATTGAAGGTGCGCGGCCCGGCCGTCTCGAAGGCGTACTACCGGGTTGAGACGAGCATTCTTGACGACGACGGATACTTTGACACCGGCGACGTTGCGACGATTGACTCGGATGGGTACATGCGCATCACCGATCGATCAAAAGACGTGATCAAATCCGGGGGAGAATGGATTTCGTCCGTGGAGCTAGAAAACGTCGCTGTGGGTCACCCAAAGGTGCACGAGGCGGCGGTCATTGGG
Source organism: Myxococcales bacterium (assembly GCA_031386385.1). GTDB lineage: Bacteria > Myxococcota_A > Polyangia > Polyangiales > JANNCG01. The sequence goes on along the minus strand of JANNCG010000911.1, from coordinate 9,113 downwards.
CTCCCACATGGCAAGTGGGGCGAGCGCCCGTTGCTGATCGTGCACGTGAAGGCAGAGCAGACGTTGACCCGCGAAGAGCTGCTGCTGTTCATGGAGGGCAAGATCGCGAAGTGGTGGACGCCGGACGACGTGCAGTTCGTCGATGCCATTCCACACACCGCGACGGGAAAGATTTTGAAAACGGCGCTGCGGGAACAGTTTAAGACATTTCGGTTTTCGACGGACACTGAGTGAACTGCTGGCGAGCGACGAGTCTCGCGGGGTGTGTATTTTTGCTCAACATCCATGGTTGTACCCGAGCCGTGCCACTCGACGTTCAACGGCAGGGTGCTGTCGCGAGTGCGGTGCAACCGACGGACGAACGGGTGGATTCTACCGCGAACGACGCTGCAATTTCGTTGATCGAATCGCCCATTGACGCGTCCACGCGCCGTTGCGAACCGTGGGCACAACTCTCACACGGAGTGACGGTTAGACGGTGCTCACGGGGCGAAGGAACCGTGATCTTGATGGCCGGTTGGCGCGTCACAATGACCTCAACACAGCGGTGGGCTGATGCGCTCGACACTGCAGCTCTACAGTCGCTCGGCGCGCGAACCCTCTACGCCGTCGAGGGACCGTTGCATGTCGATTTTCGTGCGAAAGAGCTTGGGGTCAACGAGCTGCTCCGCGATGCAGGCGCACCCGCACGGTGGACGCTGGTGGTGGCGCACTCAAGCGGCGCACACGTGGCGGCGACACTCTTTGATCGCGCGTTTCGCCAACATCAGGGAGCCCTCCACGCGCCAGTAGTGTATGTCGATCTCGATGGGGATCGTGGCATCGTGGGCGACCCAGAGCGCTTGCTCACAGCGCAGAGCACGCACGGAATCGCGCACATACTCTTTGTGGGTACCGAAAATCTGTCTCGTCATTTGCAGGGTTTTAGTATGAGTGCGATGGTCGACGGTCAGCGCTCGCTCTTGGGTATCAGCGAGCTAATGACCTACGACGCCAGCGCCTCTGGGTGCATGAGCAACCCGTGCGCGCACCTGGCGCTCATCAACAGCAGACCCTACCCGAGAGGCAACGAGTCCTACTCGCGGTTTGAGCAAGGCCCCGTGAACACTGCGTGGCTCACGCGAGTCATGCCGTGGCTCACGAGGTGAGGTCTCAACGCGCCGCACCGTGATCTTCATCCTGGGTGAGCAACTCGAGCCGCGACGCCAAACGACGCTGTGGTATCAATCACGCAGAGGTACTTTTCAATGACGTGGATCAAGACGACTCCGCCGCGGGATGCGACGGGTGAGCTGCAGGCAGCGTATCAATCATTGTCGAGGAGTTTTCCGGGTGAATACCAGCAGCCGGTGGACACTCTGCGCAAGAGCGACGGAAGCACCGACAGCATCGTCGAGAGCCACAGCCCGCTGCCGAAGGTCCTGCAGCCGATGTTCACGGCGCTGGCTGAGCTGATGTCTCCCGCGCTCGCGCTCACCCGCACGCAACACGAGATGATCAACACGCTGGTCTCAAGTTTGAACAGTTGTCACTATTGACTCGAGAGTCACGCAGAGTTTCTGCGGCGCGTTTCTCTGGATGAGAAACTAGTGATTGCGATTCGAACTGACTACAAATCGGCAGAGCTCACACCGAAGGATCTCGCCATGCTGGCCTTCGTCGAGAAGCTCACCTTGCACGCGTATAGAATCACAGAGGCGGATCATTTGGTGCTCAAGAGCCACGGCTTCGACGAGCAAGGCATCGTGCAGATCACTCTGCTGGCCTCGTGGTTTAACTATATCAACCGCGTCGCGGACGCATTAGGCGTCGGCAAATAGCGGCGGGTAGCCTCATGACGTCACTCGCACCACATCGCAGAAGCGACGCTTTGCGCAAATGAGGTCACGATCGTCTTACGGGCCTGCCAAGATGTTGTCGATGCGAGCAGCCATCTGCGTCAGATTTTGGCCGGATCCCACGTAAACAATCTTTCCTTGCGCATCAAAGAGCGCCATGGATGGAAGGCTGACGGTGACAGAGCCAGTTCGTCCGCCGGTAAACAGGCGCAGAATGGTCTTCTGTGGATCCATCAACACACGATTGGTGAGGCGATAACGTGTCTTCCACGCGTTGCAGAAGTCGCCGTCAAGGCCCGTCCTGGTCGCGTTTTCGATTAACACTTGCAGTACTCGGACCTGCGAGCCGTAACGTTGGTTAATTTCTTGTTCGAGTCGCCCGGACTCGGCTTGGCAAGCGCCTCACCAGCCTGCCGCGGCTATCACAAACGTGACAGGCGCGTTGCAGCTATCCGGACCGAGAAACTCGTAGTCCTCGCCGTCGCAGGTTGGAAAGTTGTAGTTTGTAATCGTCTGGCCAACGAGGTTGCCGTACGGTCCGCGTGGGGTCGCACAAACTGCCGGTGGCGCATCGACTGTCACTCCCGAATCTCCGCCGTTTGCGGCCATGGGCGCGCAAGCGAGAAGTGCGGTCGCTCCAATGAGGAGCTGTACCCAATGGTTTTTCATCGACGACAATTGTCACGCTCTTGAAACAAGAACACAAGCTTTCGCAAGCAAAAATACGCGCAGTTTTTGTGTAGGCAATCTACGCACACCGGCGTCCTCGACTGGTGAAACTATTAGACCTTCAGCCGCTGATGCCCCAACTTCAGCCGCTGAAGGTCTCGCAGGTTATTCGATCAGGGACTCTGCTTGGAGTAATCCTGCTCGCCGTCATGCCTCACACTCTTCGCATTGCGACAGTTCGTCCGCTCCCCGAGCCAGACCCCGACGAGCCATTGCTCATCGCTGCCCTCAAAGCCCGCAACGTCTCAGCCCGCATGGTCGATTGGCACAACACCGACGAGCCCTGGGAGTCGCCTATCGCGACCATTGTCCGGTCAACGTGGGACTATCCGCAGTCTCCCGATGAGTTTGTCACGTGGATCGATCGGGTCGAAAAATCCGGTCGATTGGCAAACCCCGCAGAGATCCTTCGACGCAACATGCACAAGCGCTACCTGCTGGCGCTACGCGCTGAGGGCGTGCCCATTGTCGAGACGGTGCTGGTAGAGCACTCAAGCGCCATCAACGTTCAGTCTCTTTTTGACGAACGCGGCTGGGACAAGATCGTGATTAAGCCTGCTATTTCAGCCGCCTCGTGGATGACCCTAAGCTTCACCCGCGATCAGACCGAGCACGCTCAAGAGTACCTTGAGACCATGACGCTACAACTTAAACGCGATGCGCTAATCCAGCCCTACATGCACGAGGTGTTAGAGCACGGCGAGCGCTCGCTCATCTGGATCGACGGACAGTTTATGCACTCGGTGCGCAAAAATGCACGCCTCGCGAGACAGTCCGAGCATGTGGCGCTCGCAGAGATCACCGACGATCAGCTCGTGGTCGCTGAGCGCGCACTGCAGGTGTTTGCCAGGGGCGCACCGCTGCTCTACGCCCGGGTCGATCTGCTGCAAGATTCGCACGGACAGCAGCGCTTGATGGAGCTTGAGCTCTTAGAGCCCTCGCTCTTTTTACACGAGCACCCTCCCGCGCTTGAGCGGTTCGCCGACTGCCTCGCGAGATTTGCTTCGAGCAGCGAAAAAGTCGAAAAATAGAAATGGTCGGGGCGACTGGATTCGAACCAGCGACTCCTAGACCCCCAGTCTAGTGCGCTAACCAGGCTGCGCTACGCCCCGAAGCAGTCTTACAACTACTGTCGGTATCGACACATGCTTGCTCAAAGACAGTCACCCGTCCTTGAAAAGCGCGCGAACCATGCATCGTTCACAAACAGAAAGCAACCCCCTAGTTATCGAACTTTTGCACAATCGTGCGATTGCGTCACCGGTTCAGTTTGTGGATCGCTCAGTCTTTGGCAGAAGCGCTCGTGAGCGAAACAACGGTTGAGTGAGACACCCCGCTGGTGCCGCTTGGGTTGAGCTTGTTCAAAAACGCGCTCAATCGAGCCTTGGTCGCGAGCAGCGCTTTGCGCATATGCTCGACGCGCTGAGCATCGGCGGATGGCTCTGAGTCACTGACCTCGTAGCCGTTGTCGCGAAGGTACTTTCGCGCGCCCTCAAGCGTGAATCGCTCGACGTACAATAGATGCTTGATCGCCGCGAGTCGTTGCACATCGTTGCGATTAAAGATCCGCTGTCCCGCTGCGCTCTTTTTGGGGCGCAGAGATTTAAACTCTTTCTCCCAATAGCGAATCACGTGCGGCTTCACATCGAGAAGCTGCGCGACTTCTCCAATGCGAAAATACAGTTTAGCGGGCAAATCAATGGTGAACATGCGATCTAGAACAGCTTCACAGCGCGAACAACGGCCCCATTCGAGGACAGCTTCGTTGCGGGATGATCAGTGAGCGTTTTGCACAGAGTGTGAAAATTACTCAGCGGATTTTTTCAAATCCGGCAACACCATCTCACCATTGATCATGGCCTTCAAGACCGGTGATGGACGAAAACGCACCACGCGTCGCGCGTCCAAACGGATCCGCTCTTTCGTGCGGGGATTGAGGCCAGGGCGCTCGCGTTTATCGCGAACAACAAAATTACCGAAGCCCGAGAGCTTGATTTTTTGTCCGCTTGCCAAGGTCTCTTTCATGGTCTCAAAAATCGCTTCAACCAAATCCGAAGCTTCTTTTTTTGAAAAGCCACCGACGTTGTTGTGAACGCTTTCGATGATTTCTGCTTTGGTCATTGTCATGGCCCCTGTTTCACTCCTTCTCTCTCCGAAGTTTCAATTGAACCACAACCACAAGCGTTTCACAATTGCGTACTTTGCAATTTTGCAATGCACCAAAACGCGCCCCGTCAAGGCCGTTAGAGGGGCTTACCTTCGTTGCGCGCCATGCGCGGTCTCAGCAGCTTGCACCGCGGCGGTCACCCACTTGTCGACCTCGGTCTCGGTCAGCGTGCGATCGGCTGCGCGAAAGTAGAGCGCAAACGCGAGCGAGTGGGTCTGCTCGGGGAGCTCTTTGCCAATATACCGGTCGAAAAGCTCGACTTTTGTGCAGTGCGGGCCTGCGTTTGTTTGCAGCGCTGTGGATAAACCCGCGGCTGGCTGCAAGCGATTGACCAAAAGCGCGACGTCTCGACGGACGGTAGGCGTTCGGGATGGCTCAATCGCCTTGGGTGTCGTGAGCGCGCTGGCGAGGGCCGGGACTGAGAGCAGACCCACGACCGTTGCGGCTGGAAGGTTGAACTTCTCGCGCACATCGGGGTGCAGCTCTGCAACAACGCCGAGCAACACTGCGTGTGCGCCGTCGCCAAGTCTGAGCTGGGCCCACGCTGCGGGATGCGCCCACGTGGGACAATCGTTTGGTTGACCGCGCTCTGCCCTCAACACGGTAGCTCCTGCGATTTTTTGCACCAACGCTTCAACGACGCCTTTGCCGTCGAAAAAGTCCACCGGCTGAGCGCGGGTGAGATACGCGTCGCGCGGTCCCACGAGGATAAACCCAAGCTCTGTGTGCTCTTCGATGGGCCCTGTGTTGGCTTGGGTCGCTTCGGACTCGATCGTGTTGCGGCCAGAACCAAAGACTGTTCCGACCTCGAAGAGGCGCGCGCGAAGCTCGCCGTACCGTACGCCCACGGACGCTGCTTGCAACAATCCCGGAAGCACCGACGGGCGCATCGCGGCGCGGTCTTCTCCCAGCGGATTGGCCAGTCGAGCGTGGGATTTAAGGGACGAATTGTCGATCAATACATCGGACAAAAACGCATAGCTGACCGCCTCATCAAGCCCTATCGAGGTCATCGCCTCGCGCACACGGCGGCGAAGCGCGTAGTCTTTTGTCGCGCCAACCTGCGCCCCCGATGTCGGTGGCAGCACAACCGGAACCTTATCGTACCCATACACCCGACCCACCTCTTCAATGACATCGATCTCGCGCGTCACATCCACCCTCCACGTCGGAACCCGCACCTGCAGCGCATCCTCCACCCCACCCGCCACGGCAAAGCCCAATCGCGTGAGAATCTCTGCACAATGCTCGAGAGAGATCTGCAACCCAAGCACTCGGTGCACGCGCGCAAGCCGCAACGTCACCGCCGGTGACACTGCCGATCCTGCACCCATTTCGCAGTCCGACTGCACGCTCTGTGCACCCGCCAAGCTCGCAAGCAGCTCTTTGATACGCGCCATCGCGTGACGCGGCGCCGCAGGATCAACACCTCGCTCAAACCGATGCGAAGCCTCTGTGTGCATCCCGTGGTGCTTGGCCATCTTGCGCACAGTGGTGCTCTGAAAGCTCGCGGCCTCAAGCAATAACTTATGAGTTTTGGTCGTGACACCGCTCTTTTCGCCCCCCATGACACCGGCCAACCCGATGGCCTTCTGTCCATCGGCAATCACGACGTCATCGTTGCGCAAAACGCGTGAAGTTCCATCGAGCGTTTGCAGGGTCTCGCCCTCGTGGGCGGCGCGAACAATCAGCGTTTTGTCTGCGATTTGATCAAAATCGTAGATGTGATTGGGCTGCCCCATCTCAAGCATCACCAGGTTGCTCACGTCCACAACGGTGTTGATCGATCGCACTCCCAATCGATGCAAGCGCGTGCGCAGCCACAAGGGAGAGCGCCCCACTGCGGGTACGGTCATCACACTCGCGCAAAACAACGGACACTTGTCGCTCTCAATTCGCAGCGAGAGCTTATCGTCCACGTCACCGGCAACCGTCTCGAGACTCTGCGGCTCATGCGCGGGCAATCCGCGTCCCAAGAGCGCAGCGAGATCGCGGGCCACACCGATGTGCCCGAGGGCGTCAGGCCGGTTGGGCGTGACGTTGACCTCGAGGATAAAATCTTGCGCTCCTCGAAGATAATCTATAAGCAATGTACCTGCGGGGGCAGCACCGCTGGGCAGGACCACGATCCCGTCAGAATCCGTGCCCAAATCCAGCTCAATCTCTGAGCAGAGCATCCCGCGAGACACCACTCCTGCGACAGGCTTCTCAATGAGCGTAAAGCTGCTGCCGTCCTTGGCGAACACCGTCGCACCCACGGGAGCAAACAGCACCATCTCACCCGCAGGCGGAACATTCGACGCCCCACACACCACTTCGATCTCGCCGTCTGCGCCGAGCGAAACGGTGACCAAATTGAGCGGATTTTTGCTCGTTGGGTGCGGTCGCATGCTGCGTACTTCGGCCAAACGAATGGGGCTCAAATGTGCCCCCACGGTGCTGCTGTGCTCTACCTCAAGGCCACCCATGGTGAGCAAATGCATGGCATTTTGCACGCCCGGATCGGTACCCAAAAGCTCAACGAGCCACTTGTAAGAGATCTTCATCGGTCAAAAACTTTCAAGAAAGCGAACGTCGTTTTCGTACATCAGCCCAATGTGCGCGATTTGGTAGCGGATCATCGCGAGCCGATCGATCCCCAGGCCAAAGGCAAACCCGGTGTACTCTTCTGGGTCAATCCCGCAGTTGCTGAGGACCACGGGGTCCACCATTCCGGCGCCTAAGACTTCGAGCCAGCCGCTGCCCTTGCACAAGCGACATCCCTTGTCTTTGCCCTCACAAATCGCGCAGCTCGCGTCCATCTCAACGCTTGGCTCAGTGAAAGGAAAATAACTCCCGCGCAGGCGCGTCGTGACCCTGTCGCCAAACAAGCGCTTGGCAAAAGCGTCAAGCGATCCACGCAGGTGCGCGAGCGAGATGTTTTTATCCACCACCAAGCCCTCAAGCTGCATAAACATGGGGCTGTGGGTGGCGTCGTCGTCGCGACGAAACACCGTCCCGGGCGCGACAATCATGTACGGCGGGGGATGCGAGAGCATCTCGCGAATTTGGATCGTGCTGGTGTGCGTGCGCAGCAGCGGGCGATGCCGACCCGCTGCACTCTCGTGCAAAAAGAAGGTGTCTTGCATGTCTAGCGCGGGGTGGTCGGGAGCAAACCCAAGCCGCTCAAAGTTGTTGCGGTCCCAGTCGCTCTCGGGCCCTTCGGCCACAGAGAATCCCATGCTCACAAAGATATCAATCACGTCATAGAGCACGCGATGCAATGGGTGCAAATGCCCCACGCGACCCCGCCGACCCGGAAGCGTCACATCAAGCGGCTCGCGCTCAAGCTCGCGGGTTCGCGCAAAGGCGTGAAGCTTCAGCTCGCACTGGGCCTTGGCGCTCTCGACACGGTCTTTCACTCGGTTGATCGCCTGGCCAAAGCTCTTTTTGTCCGTCGGAGACAGCTCGGGCATTCGGCGCATGAGCAGCTTGAGAGAGCCCTCGTTGCCGAGAAATTTCGCATAAATCACACGCAAATCGTGCTCTTCAGCGACGGAACTAAACGCTTGATCAATCTCACCCTCGATCGAGTTAAGCGCTTCTGTTGGTGATTGAGTCATAGGGGTAGAGAGCTTTGGGTTTTAACCATAAGTTCTGGCAACGCAAATGAGATTCAACCCGCACTCGTCGGCATTTGAGAGAATGAGGCTTGCTTGTGGGGACGAACGCCCAGCAGAGAGCTCACCAAGGCAGCGCGGATTTTAGGAAGAGTCCTCGTCGAGACACGGATTCAGGTCACATGCGAGGACGCACTTGCGAAGCATGGCCTCTTGGTCTTTTGAAAGACTGTGAGCAATTTCGCTAATGTTTGCTTCGCGAGCGAATTCACGCATGTTGTCGAGGCACGCGCCCAACAAATGCACCATGCCATTAAAATCGTATTCACCGGGATCTGTCCCCCAATTTTGAAGCTCAGTGAGAAGAAGTTCGAAGCGTGACTCTGCCATGTTGATTCTTTCGGACATCGGCAGTGCGCCCTAAAATCCGGGCAGTCAAGGTCGTGTTAGGTGCAGCTTCAAGACAGCGAACACGTGCAAACAGCTTCAACCTGCCGCCACGACCCTCTGTTGTGGTAGTGGTTGCTTCACACCAATGAGTGAATTCTGGCAGCGAAATACCTCTCCCAAGGCGCAAGCCGTAGTGCGTAAATCCGCCACGCAAGCGCGCATCGATCTGCGCTCTATGCAGATTCTGTACAACGCGACGTGGGACGAAGATGCGAACACGACAAGCATCGACGCGACGGAAACTCCCGCAGATGCGATCGCTCACTTGGTGGCGCAAGAGCTAATGCCGCCTTCGTTCGTACCCGCCTGAGCGCGGATTCAACGGCCGAT
>JANNCG010000614.1:0-9866 GCA_031386385.1 Myxococcales bacterium | reverse complement strand
GAGCGCGAGATCGAGCTTAGCGACGCCGTAGAGGGCTTCTTCTTCTGGCGACGCTGCTTGTGCCACGCGGATTAAGCGCGCGGCGTTGCGGGGGCTCTCGTGCGTGTACTTGGCAATCCATGCACTGGCTGTGGGGGTTTGATCGTCGAGGATGTAGAGGCGCTTGGCGAGGATGGTTCCGGCGGTCTCCCAGTACAAATCTTCGCCAGTGGCTTGGTTGCGTCGCGCGGCGCTCATCGCGAGCAGCAATCGCGCGTACTCGGCACGCGCAGACGCGACAGCTTTTTGCGTCGTCCCAAACGGGTGCGTAACGGTCGGAAACTCGGACTTCGCTGGGGGTTTGCGCGCTGTGGACTTCGTGCGTTGGGAGAGCGTTGCGGGCTTGCTTAGGCGTTTGGATTTGGCCATGCGGCGAGCGTCTCAAAACGGCGAATTGAGTCAAGTGTTGATCAAATGGGCATCGGCTACGGCGTAGCCGAACTTCGGCTACGGCGTAGCCACACGGAAAATTGCAGCGAATCTGAGTGTCGACTCAGCTCGCCGATCTCCCGTCGCCTTGAGTTCTGCCCATCAATCGTCGGTGTAACGAGACCGAATTGCCCGACCTCACCCATGGTCAACAGGCCGTGGTACTGCATTGAGCGTGCGGCGACCGTAACAAAGGGCCCACAACTTCGAGACGCGAACTGTGTGCTCTCGCCCGCAGCAATTGTGTTAAAGTGACACTGACAATGACGCCCCTTGAAGCCAAGCGCATCTTTGATCGATTGATAACCAATCAAGTGACTCTCGATAAAATCCACTTTGTGTCGGCACCTTCCGTGCCAGCCGCAGAAATGGAGACTCGGTCAACTATTGATGAATTAGCTGAAAATTTGCTTGCCGATGAGACGGACAAAGTCTACGCGTTAAGTGGTCAATTGGGCTGTGGTAAGTCCATTGCGTTGTATCAGTTGAGACAACGTGACGGCGTGCGTGGCGCGTATCAGGTTGTTGAGGTGAGGGGAATCAATCAGCTGCCACCACTCGATGTCGATATTCGGTTAGTGTTATTATGTCTTGCAGAAAATTTGTCGAGCGTGATCGCCGGTCCACTCCGAGTAAAGGCCGAGGCTATTGAGGATGAGTTCGCAACGGGCACGCTGTGGCAGTGGATCCAACTACTATCTTCAACCAAGAAGGATGATCTTCCACCGCAGCCAAAAAACTTTGCGGATTATGCCGCTAAGATAAACCTCGGAATCGGTGAACTCAATTTTAGTCTTCGAAATGACACCGCTCGACGAGTGCAACTTCGAGCTGATAAAACATACGACGTTGATGCCCTTCTCAGGCTTACTAGCGTGCTTGCGGTCGTGGCACAACGGGCGGCCAAGGCCATGGGGTTTAAAGGCGTCTTGTTGGTTATGGATGATCTGGATAAATTTCGAGACCGAAAGCTGTTCAAACTCTTTGAGCAGGACATCAGCCGCCTGGCGAGCATTCCCTGCAAAATCATTGTCACGCTGCCCTATTACTTAAATTTTGAGCCAACGTTTGCCTCTGCCGTCTCGACTTTTCGCACATACACAATCCAAAACACAAAGATCGTTCGCCTGGACGCACCGACCTCAGTGTTGGCATCGGGACGTGAATTCTTCATCGAACTTTACAAACAACATGCGACGGAAGAGCTCTTCAGTGACGGACCGGATCTGACTAAATCTGCAGTCTTCGACGCCGTAGTTTTACTTTCAGCAGGAATTCCGCGGGAGTTTTTTCGGATCTTGCGAGCCGCATTTGATATTTGTGATGTGAACAACAAACCCGCGCTTACGCCTGCTGTTGTCAAAGCAGCAGCGGTTAAAGTCGCACAAGAAATGATCAGGGCATCGCAACTTGCTAGCACGCGAGGCAGCTTAAAAATAGTTCAACTCACCCAGCAACTGCAGAGTGCGAAGGAGTGGACCTTGCTCGACTCGTTGCAGGTCGTCGAGTACGTCAATGATCGTCCCTGGTATTCGTCTCACCCGCTTCTCGCCGATTGGGTCTCTGGGCAAATTGTTGACGATGGAGCAGCTCTTGGCCTCTGGAGTAGACTCAACCTTCCTACGTCGAACAGCGACAGCGAACGACCGAAGCAATTGCTCTTGGAAATTAACGCTGAACAAACGGACCAACTCCTTGCGCGGGCTCGGAGTGAGGCACAGCGCGACGATCGTCATTCTTAATGCTCCCGATCCCTTATGGAAGGGCTGTCGCCAGAATCGAGCAACACCTTCGGGATGGTGACGGATTCTTTATCGTTTGTGTGGGCGATGCTGACGCGATTGCTCCGACCGTCGTTGACGCGCTTCAAGATTACAGAGTGGCAGCGATTTGGTTTGGCGAAGACAGCTTGCCGTGGGATGAAATATTGGCGACAAACGCGGCCGTCGTATCGTGCTCATTCGTTAGTAAATGTCTAATCCCGTCGGTTGTGTCGAGGCTCAACGTCGGCCGAGAACATTTGAACTCGACCCAACCGAAAGTGCTGCTCTGGGTAGGGATGACAGACGTTGAAAACTTTGCACGGTCCGCGCCAGACCTGTGGTCGTACCGAACAGAGGTGCTGCAATTTTTGTCCGAACACGACTTCGATTCGCAAATTTCGTCGAGACCTAACGAAGTTTCTTTCGGCACGATTGGTGAATTTTTCGCTGCAGCTGAGCAAACATTAGAGTGGACGAGTGGTACGAATCGTCCAACGGCGTTGCTCGAGCTCGCCAATCACGCAGTGATGCTTGGCGATTCTCCCCTCGCAGTCGAACTGCTTGAAGAGGCTCATTCGCTCAGTCCGCACGGTCAGCCCACAACAGCTAGGTATTTTCTTCTGCGTTGCGCGGTTCTACGATCTCTCAATCAGTGGTCGCAGTTGAGTGTCGAGCTCGCGACGGTTGCGAAGTACCATAGCGGACCCTTGGTTGACTGGGTGATTAGTCAAGAGCAACTCCAGTTGGTCATACACGCTGGTCGAATCCGCGAGGCGCTTGTGATGTTAGAGCAAGCCCAAGAGCATTCTGGACTCGCAAAGCGATTCGTTGCGAATATCGCTTCAAGTCTTATTGCGATCGCCAATCAAATGGTGATCGTTGGGTACGTCAGCGAGGCGCTCGGTCTGTTAGAACGCGCAGAGCGCAGTATTGACGAGGCTCCACATATTGAAATTCACTTCTCGAATGAGGTCGCGTTGGATCCCGACGTCTTTCTGTTGCGTGCTGCGATTGCCACTGTTCGAGCACAGATTGCGGTCAATCGCGCTGAACCAGTTGAAGCATTGGTGTTTTTGCACGAGGCTGCAAGAATTCGAGCGACGGCAGGTGCATTCGCTCTTTTTGCCCAGACGTGTGACATCATCGCAGCGATTTTTGATTCGCTCGGTCTCACCGACGCTGCAGCTGGGGCGAGGCGACGCATTAGCAAAGCACGTGATGAGTTAAGAGTCGCCATTCCTCGCGCCGTGGCGGCACAACCTGCTGAGCGGTTTGGGAGTCATGTTGAGACTGAGCCAACGTCAAACCTAGACGCTGCGATTGACAGCTTCATTGCCATCCCAAATGCAGCGCTAGGACAAGAAGATCTCGCTCGAGCACGAGAACTGTTAGACGACGCTGAACGCCTATGGCGCGAGACGGATCCCGCATACCGATCCATTTTTCGTGGCGCAAAGATCGCTCAATTGCGTTCGACGATTTGCGTTCGCGTTGGGGAGTATCAAGCTGCAGTCGACGAGCTTGTGTCGTGCAATCAAACACTGGCAGCTGCGACATTGCATTTCGCGAGAGTGGATGTGCTACTGCAACTTGCAAACATCGCTCAGCTACCCCAGGAATGGGATCTGATGAGAGAAAATGCAGCCGATGAAGCGCTGTTAATCGTCTCGACCGCAGGGCTCATTCGAGCAGAGCAACTGGCCCGCGAAGCCGTCGCCAATCTCGCGCGTAAGCGAACAACGTTGGCTCAGAAACCGGTGCAATGACTGTCTCCAGACGGCAACCCGAGTCAAGTGTTGATCAAATAGGCTTCGGCTACGGCGTAGCCCAACCTCGGCTACGCCGTAGCCACACGAACAATCGCAGGGAATTTGAGTGTCGCGCTGAACTACGAACCCACTCGGCTCCCCTCACCGAACGCTATGGCATCCAGCCAGGCAACGCGGCTGCTTGCTTCAGCCAGTCAACCATCTGCGCCTCATCAAGCTCGTCGTGTTCATGGATGTCGAGGTAGCGAGTCACTTTGCCCTGACTTGCACCAGGCGGAACCGGTTGAAGTGAATCGCCAAAAACCAGCCTTGGCTCCTCCCTTCGGTCGCGCCCCTCTCAGTTCAGCCACTTCTTCTCATCCGCTTTGCCACCCTTGATGACCTTGAAGCGCCCGCTGCCGCTGCCTGCGCTGGGCTTGCTGTAGCCGCCTTGCCCCGAGCCCTTTTTGCCTCCGCCCAAACCACGCAGGTTGCCGCCTTCCATCGCACCAAACACGCCCAAGGCTGCAAGCGCTGCACCCACTTCTGCGAGCTCAATTGCAGTGCGATTCCACAATGCATTCGCCACTGAGATCCCAACAAACACCGCCGCCAAGTGCCAGCCCTTCATGTTGAGAAGCCCCAACAAGCTCACGGGCGTTCGGCGGTACAAGAGCCCAAAGCGTACCAAGAGTCCCATCGATAAAATACGATAGGCGCTAAACATAGGGCTTACATAATAGTCCATGCTCGTGCGCGACAAAAGTAGTATCGCCACGGCTCCGCCCAAGGTCGCGACCAACCAGCTAGAGGCGATCCCACGAACACCCAATCGCTGCTCGACAGGAGTCCCAAAAAACCACAGCGTCATCATCGTGATGAGCGGATCGGGGGTGCGTGGATCATCAAGCAACGAGTACGTCAGCGCCCTCCACACTTGCCCACCGGGGATCAAATCGCGTGCCACAAGCGCTCCCCAGCGAAACGTCGGAAGCTGCAGCAAGTGCTCCGGACGCGCCGCCAGCAAAAGCACGACTTGCACGACCCACAACACCGCGACTGCGATGACTAGCCTTTTAGCCCAACGCCCAATGGGTGGGATTTGAAAGCCAGAATTAGAAGTATCTTGGGAGGGTTGAAAAAACGACACTGAATTTTCTTACCACGGATTGTGTCGAGAACCACCCGTTGCGCAGTAGAGAATGGTTAACGCTGTCTGCGGTTGCCCGTTGGCGTCGTTGCGCGCGAGGGTCTTTGCGATGTCGAGCGCGGCTGAATAGTGCCCAATTTCAGCGGCATACGCGGCCACTGTGGTGGACTGATACTGCCGGCGTGCACGGGGGAGGGCGAGCCACTCATCCCGCAGTCGTCGCAGCTCTGTCAGCTCGGTTGGCTCGACGTTGGCCTTGGGATAGGTGCGGTTTTGATAGCTCCCTGCGCGCGTGAGCACCTCGGGGGTGACGTTGCCGCCGAGCAGCGCACGGTGGCGATCAAGCAGGTCGCCACGGCCACGAAGGGCGAAGATATTGCTGAGCCCGCTGCCTAAGGACCAGTCCAGCGTTCGCCCATTTGTTGATAGCTTCTGTAGCCATTTCGCTAGCATTTCATCAAGTCCGTTGCGCACTAAGTACAACGCCAGTGGCTCGGTGAGAAAGCTGCCGGCGCCCAAGAACGTCTCGTCCGTGAGCATGGCTTCTGCGCGCGAGGTGTGTCCGCAGCTCAACAGGGCGCGAAACAATCGCGTGGAGTTGTCCCCACGGTTGGACTCTCTCTCGCTCTTGACCGCGTCGAAGTAGGCGTCAGCGCGGGTGGTCTCTCCGAGCGCGTAGACCAGGGCACCGACGGAGGCGCTGATGAAGCCGGTGTTATATTCGTTGAGCGTGGCGTTGAGCTCGGCCTCGATGCGTTTGCAGATGGCACTTGCTTGCTCTCTGTCGCCTTTGAGCGCGAGGGACGTCCCGTAGTTGCACTCTGCGATGGTCTTTGTCGTTGTGTCTTTGATCTTCGCGATCAACGGTGGAATCTTCGCAAACTCACCACGCATCGCGCGCAAACGCACAAACGCCAGTCGTGCCTCGTCACTGTAGGTGCTCCACCCGGATTGCAGTTCACTGAGTGAATCTTCAGCGAAAGTGAACAATTCTTCGAGCGAGACTTCCCTCTCGGGGGGCCACACTACGGTCTCTTTCACGACAGTGACGGTTTTGTATTTGCGCCACGGGATTTTTGTCGGCTGCCGCTTGCTGTTGGCCACGCTCGCTGCGTTGGGATGCAGTTCGAGCATTCCCCATCGACCCGGAACAGCGTACTTGCCCCCCACCGTCCAAGCCACTGCGTTGCCCACTCGTTCGGTCTTCTCTTTCGACGCAATCACAACGCCAGTGTCAAACGCGCAGAGCCACTCATCGGTGTCCAACGCAAACGTGGGCGAGGGCCTAAACGTCGATCCCAGATCATCGCCATCAAGCTCTAACGGCCGCTCGGCGGTCTGAGGCTCGACCTGAAATCGATAGAGCGATTTTGTGGCGCCCGTGGTGGCGTTAACAAACCGAAGCTCTCGGTTGCGCACTAAAATAAGTGTGTTTTCAGCGCCAAAAAATACCCCGTCGTACACGACCTCGTCGTCTGGCGTGTTTAACACGTAGGGACCGCTGCCGACTCGCGCTGGCTTTTTGCCGGACACATCCCACACATCGAGCGTGTTGGAAGCCGTCAGCACGGCGAGCTTGGTTGCGTCCGGTGACCACGAGACTGTGATCGCGTCGCGGCTCGTGAGCGAAGGGTAGTTGCGTCCTCTTCCAACGGCAATGTCGATCCCACCGTAAAACACTCCGTCATCGAAGAGGGTGATCCCGAAACGCTCGTCGCCGGTGGATGCTGGCTTGTTGATGGGGTTGCCATCGTCGTCGTACTCTTCGTCGTCCGCATCGCGTGTGCAGCACACAACGGCCAACCGCGCGACGTCGTCACGTTGCGCCCACAGCAACAAATTGATCCCGTTGAAAGCACGATCTTTCACTTCGGCGCTCTTGCCCGTGGCTCCGTCACCGATGACTAATTTGCCAGTTCCGTAGGCATAAAATCGCCCATCAAGGCTGAGCGTGACGTTTGCATCCGCGCGCACAAACCACTGAAAATTGCGCTTTTTTGCGTCAATCGCGCCGAAAAAACCTCGCATCTTCACGTGAATGCGCGATCCATCACCGACCCACCACGCGCGATCGGTCGCGTCGAGCTCTTGCTCTCCAAGAACCTTCTTCGCAAACGCAGGAATCGCCGCCGCCATCAACACTTCACTCGGCTTGCGATAGCCATACATATTGCGCCGTGTCCGAGCATCCTCTACCAACGCCACAATCGACCCTGGAACCTTCGGTCCCCTCCAACACGACACATACGCCCGCAGCCCATCGGGCGCGAGCGCGTACGCGGGCGGGCGACTCCATCCATCGGTCACGTAGGCCTCGCCGAGCAGCTCGACCTTCGGCGCGAAAGGATCGAGAATTCCCACGCCGTTGGTGTTGATCCCGAGCCCGAGAAGGGTTTGATCGTGGGACCACTGCACAAGATGCGGATAGTCAGGCCACCCTGCTCCTCCCACGATGGGGTCCATTGCGTTGCACACGCAACCAGCCGCGACGTCCCACACTTGCAGTGTGCCGCCGCGATCGTAGTCGTCACCGACCCAACCGCCAGAGACGAAGTAGCGACCATCGGGCGAGAGTCCGTAGCAAACGATGTCTGTCTCGTGTGTGCACGGATGTCGCAGGATCGCGCCAAGGCCCATCATTTTTTGTACAAAAATCTCGTGCGCATCGGTGATCCCCAAGCGCGCTTCTACACTGGATAAACACCGGCGAAATGCGGGGATCTCGTCCGCTGCAAACGCCTTCCAGTTGCACGCGTTGAGCGCGTCTTTGATCTGTGCTGCGGTCCCGTTGTCACAGAGATTGATAAACGCATCCCAATCTGGCATCGCAGACGGTGCTGCAGCAGGGTCGGTACTCGCTGCGGCCACGGGTGGCACGGTGCTCGCCTCGGTGACACCGAGGACCGATCCGCGTCCTTTGGCTTTTGCCTTCACGGTCTTCGCAGCGGCCACGGCGGTCACAGCTCCCGTGCTTGTCACGGCGTCATCCACGCCCGCGACTGGCTTGTTCTCAATCACGGCCATCATAGCTGCTTCGTCTAAGATGGTGATCCCAAGCGCTCGCGCTTTATCGAGCTTTGAGCCCGCTGCGTTGCCCGCGAACACGTAGTCGGTCTTGCCCGAAATAGAGCCCGATGATTTTGCACCAAGTGCTTCGAGCTTCTTGGTCGCCTCTGCGCGCGACAGCTTCGTAAACTCACCGGTGAGAACAACAGTCTTGCCCTTTAGATCCATTGCGCGAAACACTACCAACAATGGATGAAAAACCAAGCGTGGACGTGACGGCTGCTTCTGCGCTCAAATCGGCGCCTTACCGAGAAGCGAAGGGTGATCAAACAGATGAGCCTACAAAACCAACCCCTTGGTACAAGAGCTTATACTTTCGCGTTCTGCTCGCCATTTTGCTGGGTGTTATCGTGGGGTGGGTCCGGCCCGCATGGGGCGAGGCGCTCAAGCCGCTCGGTGATCTGTTTGTCCGACTTGTGAAGTTGGTGATCGCCCCGGTGGTGTTTTGCACGGTTACCTCGGGGGTTGCCTCAATGGGTGACCTCAAGCGTGTGGGCCGCGTGGGCGGAAAAGCCCTCTTGTACTTCGAGGTACTCACCACCGTCGCGCTCGGCTTGGGATTGCTCATCGTTGAGTTGGTCAAACCCGGCGAGGGGATCCACGCCAACGCTGCGCTTTTGCACAACGACACCATCACGCGCTATCAACAGCAGGGAGCACACACGGGGAGCTGGCTCACGCGGTTGATTGAGCATGTGGTGCCAGAGCATTTTTTTGGCGCGTTTGCGGAGGGAAACATCCTTCACGTATTAACCCTCGCCCTGTTGTTTGGCAGCGCCCTTGCGTCGTTGAAAGAGAAGGGCAAACCACTTGCCGATTGGATCGGTCACGCCAGTGAGGCGCTCTTTGCGATGATCGGCTTTATCATGAAGCTCGCGCCCATCGGGGCCTTCGGGGCGATGGCCTACACCGTGGGGCACTTCGGGCTCGGAACACTCGCCAACCTCGCTCGCTTGATGGCCACGTTTTATCTCACCAGTGTGTTGTTTGTGTGCTGTGTGTTGGGCCCCATACTTGCGCTCATTGGGAGAGTGAATCCCCTGCGATTTTTGGTCTATTTGAAGGACGAGTTTTTTCTAGTCCTTGGGACTTCGAGCAGCGAGAGCGCGTTGCCGGGGTTGATGCAGAAGCTTGAGCGGATGGGGTGCTCGCCGGAGGTGGTGAAGCTGGTGGTTCCGACGGGGTACTCGTTTAACTTGGATGGGACTTCTATTTATCTCACCATGGCCGCGATGTTTGTCGCGCAAGCCACGGACACGCACTTGACCCTCACGCAAAAGCTGTCGTTGTTGGCGGTCTTGTTGCTAACCAGTAAGGGCGCTGCTGCGGTGACGGGAGGCGGGTTTATTACGCTCGCCGCGACCCTGAGCGCCACTGGAGACATCCCCGTCGCGGGCCTCGCGCTGTTGCTCGGGATCGATCGCTTTATGAGCGAAGCGCGGGCGCTGACTAACCTCGCAGGCAACGCGGTGGCCACGGTGGTGATCTCGCGCTCGGAATGGGCGCTCAATGACACAATGATGGCCGATGCGCTGTATCCGAAAGCTCCGCCGGAGAAGAGTGTGGAGATCGGGTAAAGGGCTAGCGACTGATCTCCGACTAAAGGGATCCAATCGCTGGCGCACGCGAGATTGATCGCTAGCGTGCTGGCAACCGCTTAGGGTCTTACCC
>JANNCG010000853.1:0-1645 GCA_031386385.1 Myxococcales bacterium | reverse complement strand
CCATCGAAGCGCAAGCTGTCCTTGCCGCGGGGACGCGATCACTTCGCCGAGCTGAAGTCCTCCTGAAGATGCGCAGGAGGTCGCGCTCAACGCGATGCATCCCAGAACAAGGACTGAGCAGACTTGTTTGAAGAAAAGCTTCAACGCTTACTCGCCACGTGGTTGCCCAGGGCGACGCATTTGAACTCGACCACCCATCTGTTGCTGCAACATTCGCAGGATCGAGTCGGTGTCGGTACCTCCGCCGGCCTCTCGCTGTCCGAGGGGATCTTCAGGTGCGATCTCGTGCAAAAGTGCACGCGCTTGATCATTTACCGCGCGGTTGGCGCTGGTCGTTGTGTCATCAGGTCGCGCGCGGTCAAATCGCTCAACCAGTGTGTGGAGCATATCTTTTGCGCGAGTGCTCTGACCTTGACGCCTTAGAACCCTCGCTTGATGAAGGGTGCCAAGCTCGCGCCAACCGTCTCCCTCGAGTCGCGCGAGCTCGTCGAAGCGTCGTAGCGCACCGGGGAGATCGTTGAGCGCTTCGAGCGTAAACCCAAGACCCTCGAGCGCCCGACCGTTAAGTCCGGCCAAATCGGAGGTTAATACCGACTCAAAGACAGTCTTTGCTTCAGCATACCGCGCCAAGTCATAGAGCACATAGGCGCGAGAGAGCCGTGCGAGAGGGACCGTTGCGAGATCCGGAGCAACGTTTATCGCGTTGTCACTCGCCGTGAGCGCTGCACGCGCACGAGCCATGTGATCAGCGTAAGTTGGCGTGATCCGCGGAGGACGGTTTGGCCCTTCCGGTGGGGCGTCGGTGGCCCGGATCTCGGCGTTGGAAATTTGCGCAGCTTCGATGAGCTTCAGCGCCTGTGTCGCACGGCTGTCTGCTCGTGCCCTTACGGTATACACGAGCCCAACCGAACCGATAAGAACAGCGGCTGCGGCGGCGAAAACAGTCGTCCGTTTTGCCGCAAGCCAATCCCCAGTTCTCTTGACCCAAGGAGGAACTTCGTCCGTATTAGCCGTCGACTTTCCCGTCACCGTCAATGGTGGAACCACCGGGCGTACGATGACCTTTTTCTTATTGCGATCGGTCTCTTTGACTTCGCCTTCTTCAGAGGCTTGGCCGCGCTTTACCTTCTTCGCAAGCTCACGGCGTTCGGCCCGATTTCGAGGCGTCGTCGGCACAAGTTCGCCTTCGACGGCCTCTGATCCATCTGCCAAAACACCAAGGTCACTGCCTTCTGATGGGTTGTCTTGATCCTCATCACCATCGCCAGAATCTTCGTCAGATTCGGCTTGGTTTCGGGACTCGTCTTCTTGCTCTTCAGCGCTCTGCTTTTTGTCGTCTTGCTCGGTAGCCACGGTGTGGTCTTCCTCTCGAAAAATCCGCGCGACTGTACACTTGACTGCAGTTGCGTCAACCATCCAAGACAACTTCTGCTACTCTTTTCAGGTCTTGGTGCGCAGTAATCACCGAAAGCGGCCTTGGTCGACGGAACGCTCGATTCATTGGATCCCGTCGATTGCGTCGATTTTTCTCGTTTTCACTGTGGCGTCTCAAGATGCACAAGCTGGCGGACGACAGCTGCACGGCAGCGCGATGGCGGGTGGAGGCATTGTTTCTACGCCCACCGAGTTGTTTGTCGGTGGTGCC
>JANNCG010000835.1:0-3002 GCA_031386385.1 Myxococcales bacterium | reverse complement strand
GGCGTGCGGTGGGTTTGCAGGCAAAACCTCGACGATCACCCCGTCGTGGACCTCAAGCCGGTCGTTGTCCGTAATGAGATAGTCGTCTACAGCCGGGAGCACTGCGTGGGTAGCGTCCGTGGGTGAACTTGGCGCGTACATACGTGCTGCCGCGTTTGACGAGCTCGGTGCAAGGAGGGTGTGTGGATGGCGATTGGGCGGGTCCATGCAGCAACAGGTTACCATAGCGCGAACGCTGCGCCACGGTTGAGTCGGGACCTAGCTCCCGGTATTTCGGGACTTAGCTCCCGGTTTTTCGGGACCCTGTTCCCGACTCCGCGCTGCTCGCGTCATTCAACCCATCACGCACTCCCCCATCCACCGACATTTGCATCTCAAACCCCGCCCGCAGCGCACGCGCTCGCTCGGGCGACAACCGCAGCGCTTCCAACTGCGTCACCAACGTGTCGAGCCACTCACTGCCCGCCTGTGCGCTCGTCCCACGCAACGAAATGTTTAGCCACGTCCGCGCTTGCGCCACCCTCCGACGAAACGCATCACGACGCTGCAGGGGCTCGCGCAAAGACGTGTCTTGCACTGTGGCAAATTGCGTCCCATTCCACGCGCGAGTCTCCCAATCGTAGAGCAAAAAAACACGCCCGCCGTTAGCCACCAACCGCACCAAGTGAGGCTGCGCGTTGCCATCATCGGCTTGGTCTGAATACACGGTGATCGCTCTTGAGTGATCTGCCGAGATCACCAGCGCCGCGCTCGCCTCCGACTCCCACATATGAAGATTCTGCAAAATCTCTGCAACCCCATCCCCGGTCAAATCCACCGTTGTCTCACGCACGACGTCATGCCCATACCAAGGCTCAGACAGCAGCTCAACGCTCGCGCCATTGTGCGACGCGCGATAGTACGCAGAGAACCCACCGGGGTCTTCACCCAGCTGTTCGGGGTGTGTCGCGCGAAGCAAAAATGCACCCGCGCGGGTCACGCAGCCAACCTCAACGCTCAGCGGGGGTCGGCGCAGAGTGCGAAGCAACCGCGCTCGACGCTGCGCTGCGGTCTCGTCTTCGCTGAGCTCACCCTCTTGCATTCTGGCCAACAGTTGCCTCTCGATCTGCGACTTTGCACGCGCGCGCTGCCCGGCAGAGGGCAGCCTACAATGCGGACCTCCGCGAAGTGAGGTGCTCGCGATCGGTCGCGCAAGCGGCTGAAGACCCAAATCAAACACCGCCGGCGCAACGCCGCTCTCACGCCGTAAAGCTTGCGCACGAGAATCTGCCGTCTCGTCATCAGCGTCCGATTCGTCATCAGCGCGTTGCGTCACATAAGACGGCGTTAGCACCGGAAGCACGCTCTCAAGCGCCTCATCGTAGTCCGGCTCAGCCTGCGAAATTGCAGCAAAAACACTGTGCATAGCGTCAAGGCATTGAGTTGGATCAACGCCGCTGCGTGGCCGATCAACCTCCACGGGACTGCCAGAGCCCTGACACACGATCATCCCGCCACAATAGTTCTCAACGTGCATTGCAACACACGTGGGAGCAACCCGAGTGGCGATCAACACGTCGTTTTGCAGCCGAAGCACCCGCACCGTGTCCTCGCCGTCGAGCAATCGCGCGGTGCCGACGGCAAGATCACCCACCACACGGAGGGTGCGCGGGCGGCAGGCCATTCCACCGGCGAACCAGGTTGCGCGAAGATCGTCTGACTGCAGCTCAACGGTACCGCCTGCAGAGATCAGCCAGCCACTCTCAGGACCACATCCGCCCTCTTCTTCGGGTCCTTCGGCTGCGATCGCAACAACATCACGCACCAGCCAACGAACCACCAACGGCCCTCCCTCAACGGCATCAACCACGGCACCTGCATCCGTCGCCGTGAGCGGCA
Source organism: Myxococcales bacterium (assembly GCA_031386385.1). Taxonomy (GTDB): domain Bacteria; phylum Myxococcota_A; class Polyangia; order Polyangiales; genus JANNCG01. Next base: position 1,124 of record JANNCG010000835.1, on the reverse strand, counting down.
AAGGCTCAAGGATGACAAGCTCGTCCCTCGCGACAGTCCCCGCATCACCAGCCATGCGTGCGGGAGGATACAATCGATCAAGATGCGCGCGGATGCGAGCGACTCGTTGCTGTGCATTCGTTGGCGGCACTGACAGCGCACGTAGCGCAATGGGCGAGCTCGCGTGGTGCTGCTTGCTCGCACAAGCAGAAAGTGAGAGCGCTAGCAGCAAGCGAAGACTGAGAGTCACCCAGCGAATGTATCATCATTGAGGTAGTTCACGATCACCCGCCGCCACCAACTGCGTCCGCAGTGCTCGCATCAACCGCTACGCTCGCATCGCCCACGACGCCCCCATCCCCCGGAGTCCCCTCAAACCCACCATTGGCGCAAATGTTCTCTGGCGCGCGCCCGGTGAGCGTGAGCACAAATCGCTCAAGCGTCGCGGTGTCGATGCAATCCGCGCGATACGAGTGACTCCAGGCCATCGCCGCGAAGGGCGCAGTAAGCAACGGGTCTGGCGTCACGATGATCCGGCGTCGTACGCCCTCCATCAAGCACCCCGGCTCTGGCGGAAGCCCCATCGCAAACGCCTCGAGCGCGTCACGCTGCGCCGCTGTGGCATCAGGCCGGTACGCCAGGACGATCCCACCGTGCTCAAGGTTGTGCACCCAGTACCCACGCGCAAGGACCTCGCGATAGATCCCCCAACGCGCCCACACTCCATAGTGCGGCCCATTGGTGGGAGGGTTGTCGCGAAAGTTCACCACGCTACCGGGCTCTTGGTGAGGTGAGTCTTGCTCGGGGTTGCGCACGATTGCCCCGTTGCAGGCCGCGTCTGTAAGCACCAACAGGGGCCCCGCGTCTTGCGGATTGCCCCCTGCGCTACAAGCACCAACGCTGCACGCAAAAGCTACGATCAACAACCGGTCTACGCGTGAGTTTTTCTTGTTCTCATCCATCCCCCAAACGATAGCGCAAAAATCGATCTGTTAGTCAGCTTTCAGACCAAACGGACTACCAGTCGCCACCGCCACCGCCACCGGAGTCGCCACCGCCGCCGCCGTCCCAACCCGACGTGCTTCCACCTGCGTCGTAGCTGCTGCTCGTGTCGCTTGAGTAGCCGCCGCCACCGTTGTCGTTTG
>JANNCG010000828.1:0-8716 GCA_031386385.1 Myxococcales bacterium | reverse complement strand
CAGCTCGGCCACAAGCGGCACGGGGTCTTGTCCAATGGTCACTTCGCGCCTTGAAAGCGACCACGTAAATCCATGTGTCGCCGTCACACGGTAGCGCCCCGGAGCAAGATAGATGTCACCCACGCCACGGAGAAGATAGAGCGAGTTGGCCTGCGCGCGATCCGGAAGCGCGATCACCGGCTCGGGGTTTGGGGTGGGAGCGATACCACGAATCAGCACGTGTACGGGCAGCGGAGAGTGCGCAGGGCCTTCATAACGCAATTGTAATACTCCCGCTGCGGGAGGAGCCACACTCACATTCGCGGTTTCTGCACCACTCGCGGTGGGAATCGCGACGGTCGTACTCAGCCCACGATCGTCACGGACCAGCAGGTGTGTCCCAAAATCGCGACGAAGGGTGAACGTCCTCGAAGACTCATCGCGCAGTGAGCCAACCGCCAGGGGCTTGCCCTCAGCGTTGGTGATCGACAACGCCATACGACGTCCCTGTGCATAGCCGACTTGGACAGTTCTGCTGTTCGCTTGGCCGGCGGACATCGCGACCGCGTCAAGCGCATCGCCTGCACGAACTTCTAGGTATTGTGTGACCGAAAGCTCATCGTGCCACACCGTAATCGGCGCGGGAAACACCTCTGCCGCAATGCGAATGGGCCTGCGCCGAACGGTGGTCGTTGCAGGAGTGGATAAAACCACCGCAAGTCCGTGCTCGGCGAGGGCAACGAAGTCCGTCCGTTGCTCTCCTTCCCATGTCATTCCAAGCCGATCAATGATGGCCGGTGAAGTGCCCACCACCAGATCTTCTCCAAGGTGCTCTCCCTCATGCATCGGCGTGACCGCGCGTGTGACCGCACGAAATCTCCCATCGGGTACGGGACAAATCACCCGCTCAACGTTGCGATCTTCCCACGCGCCAACCACACGCACGCCCATCAACCGAGTATCGCACTCTATGCGCTCAACGGCGCTGGTCGTGATCCCATGAAAAGCTCCAGTCGCGTCCACAATCCCTGGCATCCACCAGAGCAATGGGTCTGCCTTGTCTTCATCCGAGAGCCCCAGATCCAGCACCGCGCCACGCAAGGGCCGGTGCCCGGGAGCATCGGGAGTCGCTGCGATGGTGATCCGCGCACCCGTGGTGCCAACAAGCACCATGTCCCCGGTGCGACCATAGGCATGCACTGAGCGCATGGGAGCGCTGAGGGTCTGGACCGTATCACGCACCGGCGGAAGCCTTGGCGGGGTCATAGGGCTTGCTTGGATACGGTTTGTCTCAGTCCCCACTGGCCTCCCCGCGCGGCACGACATCAGTTGAGCGAGGGAGAGCGAACCGAGCGAAATGAGCGAAATACGCGATAGAATCCTATGGTTCATGCTTTGCCGTGCCCTGAGGATGCACGAAACACGATCCCCGGGGATCAAAAAATGAAACCGCATGAAAACAGCGGTAGATCGCTTAACGCGCGTTAAGGATTTGGACCAATCGTTCTTTCAGACCGTGCTGGTACACAGCCGCATGCACACATCACTCACGCACCGCGGGGCTTCTTTCGCTTGGCCTTCGCCGTCGCAGTGCCGCTCGTGCCCTTCACAGACCGCTCGCGCAATAGCGCCTCTAGTTGCACAACTAGCTTCAGTCGCTCGGCTCGCTCTTGCTCTTTCTCTGTCCGCTCTTGCTCTGCTCTAAACTCTGCCCGTTCAACAGCCGAGAGAAACAAGTCGTCCCCGCGATCGCCCAACCCGATTCGAATAAGTCGCTGCTCACCCTCACCCACCAGCCGCAGCCAGCAATGCAAAGCCTCGCTCTTCACACGATCGTCGTTGCTCTTGATGACCTGCTCAAAGCTTCCGCTAGAGTCTCGCCGCCACACCTGCCAGCGGACTCTCTCTAGTCCACGGCGCCCCACGCTCGCTTTGGGTGCCTCTGGATCAAACACCACCAGCTCACGCACGCCTGTGGCGGCATATTGGAGGGGTGCTTCACGGTAGTCTTTCTCAAAATTCTCGCTCACCACTTCAAACGCAAACAGCGGCGGGGTGTCGAGCTTCCACATAAACCACGAGCTCGGCGTCTGTGTTGGCCGTTGCGCCCCGATCACGTACACGTCCGGCGACACCTGCGCTCGGTTGTTCTCTTTCTCGAAATACCAGAACTGATCGGCCCCAGTGAAAAACGGTCCGTTCTTGCGAAGTTCTGCATATTCACTGGCAGAAGCGATTGAGTCATCCCACACTTGCTGCAAAAATAGCTGCAACAGTGGCCGCAAAAACTCAGCGATCAAGCGTTGCAGGGTGCTCTCGCCCATGTCGTCAGTCTCGGGGTAGTGAACGGCTGCGGTAGCTGGCAAGGGCAGCGGTTGGGCGGCGCGCATAAATTTTGGCTCCTTCGTCAATCCAACCACAGCAACGGTCGCAACGCAAACCCCGTGCGCGCAGTCGTAGGAGAGCGCGAGTTACCGGAGGGAGCACCAATGTTGGGTCCCCATGAGCATACTTGCCGAAGCCGGAGCGGAGGTACGTTTGGCCCCTGTCCAGAATCAATACTACTGACTCGTGACAATACGGCTGAGAGCAAATCGTCGAGCGCACTGGTGCGGATGAGAATATCAACGTACATTATAGAACGTTCTTTCTATCGTCGAACGCGATGTTGTACTGGGAAGCAGGGTTTCAATGAGTCAACGATGGTTGTGGTGTTTGTTACTGTGTGCGGCGGTGAGTTTTTCTTGTGGTGCGAGGACTGGTTTGGCAGCACCTCCAGCGAACGAGTCGCCAGCAAATCCACAGCAATTTATCGGAAGGTGGCAGGGAGATTTGACGGGCTTTGAGCGAGGCAGTCCGGACTGCAACCCACCGAGTGAAGCGACAGGAAGCACCGCAATCTTCGCGAATGCGTGTCATGCCGATTTGGCGGTCGACCCTGTTAGCGGTCAGTTTCGTATAGTGATTGGGTTCACGAGCACCGACGAGAATTTTCAGGCTGACGCCGTCGCGGGATTTGTCTATTACCACCCACTGCGACTGGTTACTTCTTTGCGCGCGGAATTCGTCGGAGGATACTTCGGCGATGACGGCGGATTTGTTGGCCCGACCTTTCAATACACCGGGACTGCAACACTGGAGGGCGCTGAACTGGTCCTTCGATTTTGCGAGTATCATCGGGAGGCAAATGGGATGGTGCGCCCAAGTTTTGCGCGAGAGTGTCGACTGCGCCGCCTGCGGTGAGTGGCTTTTGTGAGCGCCGCTGTGGCGCGATGGTGGGCAAGCGAGTGAGACGGCATCGAAAGTTTGAAGGGTTCGTCGCATCCACAAGCTTGGACGCAAATGGACGGTGGAGCAGCGCCACAACACTGCTTCACTGCTCGACTCACACTCCGCTGTTCTGCGCGTGCTCACACCATCACTCCCGTTTCGTGCTTAGAGCGAAATCGTGTCGATTCCGGTGAGCTCGTAGATACTCTCGGGCTCCCAAAGCACGAGCGTCCACGCGCCTTGCACTGTGATCTCGCGCATCCCCGTTGAGACGGACACAGGTGTCTCTTGGACCGAGATTCCAAACGTTGATGCAGACCCGTACGAGTAGATCAGCTGCAAACCTGTTTCTCCGAGATTTGCGCCGTAGATTTTGCCTCCCGACGCGCCCGCACTCTCGCTCGTCTCGGTGCGATAGTACGGGATGCCCATGTAGTGAAATACGTTGCGACCGGTGCGAAAGTCTCGCTGCACACAGGTGAGCGCTGACAAAGCGTCGCTGACCTTCGAGCTCTGACCTACGCGAAACAATGTCCTAGACCCGTCCAACGACGGACCGGCAGACTCATCACATTTGCGACCCGCGCCACCCGTTGCAGCGAGGGAGCAAAACAGGGGGGATCAAAAAATGAAACCGCATGAAAACAGCGGTAGATCGCTTAACGCGCGTTAAGGAATGTCGACAAATATCATCTATGAGTGATCAACGGGCTGCCACGAACTACCCGTGCTTGTCCGGCTGAAAACTGTCGCGCTTGTGGGGCAATGGCCCAGTACATCACGTAGTTGATTGCGCCACGCGGTGTGTTCGGTGTGTCAGCAATCGCGTCGTAGCCTCCCCAGGGTGAACAGTCGATCTCTCCCGGCTCGGTGCACGGATCGGCACTTTCTTGCGTGTGCCAGAGGCCCAAATAGTGCCCCAGCTCGTGAGCGATGGTGCCCCCAATCGTGTCCGGCTCACCCATTGGCGGCACCGTTCCGTCCAGGTCGACGATGACCCCTGAGTTGGAGGTTCCGTGAATCCCGGGCGGTCCCACGATGCTTCCGGCGATGCCGATCGCGTCACCAAACGAGATGCCCGCGACGAAATAGAGGTTCAAAAAATTCGAGCGACCTCGGACAGTCGTGGCGAAAAGCTCACCCATCTCACGCGGAGAATCAATGACAGTAAACCTGTCTGCCTCAGGTCCCTGAACGTCGAGATACTCCGCAACGCGAACCTCAACACCCATCATCGCGTAGGCTTGGCGCAGCTCAGCGAGCGCGGCAACAAACCTCGGATCCGCCGGTGCCGTCCGAGCGCTCAGGCTCGCATTCGGAACAAAATAGCAGCGAATATCTAAGCTTCCCATTGAGGGCAACACGCGTGGTGCGCGCTTGATCTGCAGCAGCACCGTCGCTGGTCGCTCTGTGCGCACTCTGACGCCAATAAAATCATTTACAAGGCTTACGCTATACGTGTACCGCCCCGGGACGACTCTGAATCGATCATCCGCCGGCACAAGTACCGATGAGAGCTCAAGATCGGTATACGAGCGAATGATGGGCTCTACCAGCGGGTCCTGGTCTGCAGACGAGATGACTGCCGCGCCGTTGGGGTCGACCAATTCATCGATTTGCGCCAACAGACTTGCATCAACATGGTCCTGAACGGTGAGCGTAAACGCAACGGTATCCACAGGAATCTCAAAGCTCCCGCGCTGCGCGGTGTCCGGTCGTAGCATTCCTTCGAACAATCGGCGCTCCTCAACCATGACGCTTTGTACCGTCTCGACATTGCATGCGCGCAGTCCACCGATGGCGGCGTTTGGTTCACACCGTCCGTTGTGCAAGCACTCATCAGTCACGCGGCACAATGCCCTGCACCTCCCCTGCACGCACGCGTTGCTGAGGCAGCCAACGTCACTGTCGCAGAGCGCGTCGGGAGGCGTTGTCCCCGAGACAGAACGCGAACATACCGCCTGTGGACTCTGCGCTGATCGGCGGTTGACGACACAGATTGTCCCCTCAGAGCACTCCATGTTGGATTGGCACTCAGTGGTACAGCGGTGCTCGATGTTGGGGTCTTCGGGGCACACAAGACCCACAGCGCATTGAGCGCTCGACGTACACACGGCGCCTTGCATCAACGGGGGAACATCCACGGGGATTGTAGGTACATCCCGCGGCTCGTACAGCGAAGATCGGGTGCCACAGCCAAGCCATGCGGCCGCTGCGAGCACGGGTGCAATCAACTTTAAGTTCTTTAAGGTAAGGTTCATGAGCGGATGACTGTGAACGTGTTTTCGCGATGATAGTTTCAAAGCAATCTTAAGCCAACGTGAAACCATTCTAAGCAGCACGGCCTTGAATGCCTATCAAACGCAAGGGCGATAAGGATCTTGCCCTCTGTGCCGTTGGGCGCAACAACCTTCGCGCACGAGCGCTCAGGCAAGATTCCTGTGGGAGCGAAGGGCAGCCCTCTGTATGAAAGGAGTTTTGAGCTTCGCTCGCACCAGCGCAGACAGTGGCTTCATTCATCAAGCGAACGTGGGTGCACAGATCCTCTTGCCTGAGCGCGTTTTCGCGCGAAGGATGCTGCGCCGGCGCTGTGCTGCGGCGTTTGGGCGGCAGAGCATCAGCGCCTAGCCCAACTGGGAGATGGTCCGCCCAGGGACGCGCGAAATTGCTCCCAACCCCACAGTGTCAAAACGACTGTAATTTCCCAAGCTAAATGATATTCTACGGCTCTCGCACACACCTCGCACACTCTTTGCACACTCTCGGTCAACACCTTTGAAACACACTGAAATGTCCAATCGCTATCACTCATCACTCCAGCGCTCTGTTCTCGGTCTGCTGGCCTTGGCCCTCTCTGCTTGCGGCGACGCAGTGATGAACAACCCCACCACCGATCGCCCCACACCCAGTGAGGCCAGCGTTGCGCGCGACGGCGGCCCGATGGGCGTGGATGTTCCAAGTGTGGGTGTCGATGTCCCGAGCGTGATGGCTGACGTACCTGGGATGGTCGCCAACGACGTCCCAACACCGCCAGTGGTGCGTGATGGCGGTGCTGAAGTGCTCCGAGAGCCGCCACCCTTGCCGATGTACAGCGGCGGGGCTTGCCCAATGCTCGTGAGTGGTCCAACTGAAGCGGCCTCGCGCAACAATGGATTTCGCTCAGGAGCCCAGTCGCGCTCGTTTCACCTGATTGTCCCGGCGAGCTACGCGATGAGCGCAGATCGCTGGCCCGTGGTGTTTGGGTTTCACTGGATCAACGCGTCGGCGCACTCGATTATCACAGAGGCCGAGCTCGTCACCGCGGCGGAGCAAAAGCGCATGATCATCGTGGTGCCTGAGGCGCTCAAAGACGCGGGCGGTCGCAATGTGTACCGCGCCACGTGGCCGTTTGCGTACCTCGAAGACGCCGGTGCACCCGCAGAGCTAACGTTTATGAGTGATATGCTCGCCTGCGTAAACGCTCAGTATCGCGTGGACCCACGCCGGATCTACATCATGGGCGTGAGCGCTGGAGCGTTGTGGACAAGCTACGTAGCCTCGCAGCCCATCATTGATCACTTCGCCGCCATCATGCCCCTGTCCGGGGGTCTGGGCTCGATCGCTGGGACTCCGTGGATGATGCGATTTACGCCCCGGGCAAACAAGTTTCCGGCGTTGGTGCTCTGGGGCGGACCGACAGACATGCTCGGGATCCCCGTCGGCGGAATCAATTTGGGCCTGGATTTTAACGCCGCTTCGATGCGCCTCCGTGACGCGCTTGTTGCAGACAATCACTTCGTCGTGACGTGTACTCACAACGCCGGCCACGCGGTCCCTCCTGTGCCGCAGGTACCGGGTGTCTCGCGCTTCAATCCGCTGTGGCAGTTCTTTCTCGATCACCCATACGGCCGCGCGCCACGGACCTCTCCGTACCAAGCCACCGGGCTGCCGATGGATATGCCCCCTTGGTGCGCCATCGCCACGCCGTAGTCTCTGCGCCTTCGCATCGCGCTGAAGCAAGACTTCCGCGCAAGAGCCTTCGCGCAGCGCTCAGGAAATTCATTGGTTCACCCAGCAGCGCGAAGGCACCTTGCGCGGAGGTTTGTCCTCAGCGCGTACGGCACCGCGCCACTGCGAAGCTGCTGTCTACTCACTCACCGTGATCTCGCTTCGTCGCCGTGAGCGATCACTTCGCGGTTTTTCCAGCTAAACTTCCCGCCGAGTGGGACCCGCTCTTGCGTCACCACGTCCGCGATCCACTGGCCCAAAATGGGCGCAAACTTAAACCCATGCCCCGAGTCGCCTGTCGCGTAGACCACCCGCGACGGTCCATTGGGGTTGCGATCGATGAGAAAGTTTCCGTCCGTTGTGTCTGCGTAGCAACACAGGCGCGTGTGTGTAAGTTCTGCGTCTGCCAGCGCGGGCAGGGCCTGCTTCACAAAGCTCCACATCGCCTCAAGCTCACTGTCACTCACCACGCAGTCCGCGCCCTCAGGATGCACGTCACGACCCACCCGATGCTGGGCAATCTTCACCACTTGCTCTTCGGGATGCAGCGGAAACCCATACCAACCGGTCTTCGATATATCCGCTCCAAACGAGGGAAATCGCTGCCAATCAAACAACCCCTCATCCCCATCATTGGGCCGCAGATGAAACACCGGGTGCCCCGAGCAGCGCACGATCTCTCGCAGCTCGGGGTAGTTGTGAGCGCTCCACGATCCTGTGCACCGAAGCAAGACATCCACTTCGAAGTGACCTCCACTGCGAAGGGTCACGGTCACGCCATCATTTTTCTCATTCACCGACACGATCTTCTCTTCTTCATGCACCGTCACGCCGAGCGTCCGTGCCTCAAGCGCGAGCCGTCGCAAGACCTCTCCGCTCTGCACCCATCCGCCCATGGGATTGAAGTACCCATCCACATGAAGTCCCTTGCGCCACGCACTAAATCTATGATAAATTGCAGACGAATCCAATCTCTCAACCTCCATTTTATGCGCAAGTAACCGCTGATAGCTCTCGTACTCAAAACCCCCCGGCTGCATCGTGGTCTGCGCAAGATAGGTGACCCCTGTGGGGTGATAGAGCTTCTGCCCCCAGCGCGCGTTGTACTCTGCCCACCGCTCAATGCACACGAGCATCGCGTCGCAGTACGCATCGTCACTGCCATAGTCCATCCGTACAGCTTTCGAGACATCCGTCGACGCCGCATACGGCGACGGAACCCTATGCTGCTCCACCACCAACACATCCCACCCTCGTTTGCGCAGCTCAATGGCTGCTACAAACGCAAACATTCCCCCACCATCAACAATCACTCTAGGTGCAAGCATGGGGGGCGTTATATCAGCTTCAGCCCTGCAACTCAGCCCTGCAGCTCAGCCCTGCAGCTCAGCCTTGCAAAGCCGTGATCGCGATCCCGGGGATCTTCAGCCATGACGGCTCAGCCTCTTGGCTCAGCAGCTTAGGTCCGAGCTTGTGCGCC
>JANNCG010000806.1:0-2165 GCA_031386385.1 Myxococcales bacterium | reverse complement strand
AACAGCGGTGTTCCATGGACAGCAGATTGCCCCGCAGGCCAAGTGCTCGCTGGCGCAAACCTCGCTGCTCTCAACTACTTCGGTGCAGCTGCGTTGGGCCCGCGCCCATTGCGCCGAAAGGTCCACCGACTTGAGCGTTTGCTCCCGTGGTCGTGGTCCATGATCCGGTGCCTGTGAGCCCGGTGATGGGGCGGCACACCGCACGGGTCAGACCCAACGCAGCTGCACCGAAGTAGTTGAGAGCAGCGAGGTTTGCGCCAGCGAGCACTTGGCCTGCGGGGCAATCTGCTGTCCATGGAACACCGCTGTTCGCCGGACCAATGTCTCCGGTGTTGGTGGTCATCGCGTTGGTCAACGCGACTTGAAACACGCGCGGTGCGTGGCACAGCACCGTGAACGCATCAACTCCGCCGGCTGCACGACCTGCAACACCGTTTGCGACTTGGCCTGCGGGGCATGTGCGAACAACCTGTGCTGTTGCGTTGCCTTCGCCACCGATTGCGCCAAGGAGGACTGCCGTCCCAAGCGTGAGCGTGAAGGGACCATTGCCGGCTGCCGTGACAGGGGCACAGAGGACGGACAACGCGTCAACGATTGTTCCGTTGGTTGCTCCGCGGACGCCGACCACAACGTGGCCAGCTGGGCAGAGAAGCTCACGTGGAGCCGCAGCGAGTGTGCCGCGAAGAGGTGTGTTCGCAGCGCGGGTAAAGGTCACGCGTTGGGGTGCGGTGCCGGTGAGTCCCAAGGCGCTCATCGTGCCGCAGATACCTTCGACGTGTCCGACGACAAGTGTCGTTCCGAATGCGCCACCGAAGGGGCCGCCATTGGAGCCTCGGACTCCAATCAATGCCTGTCCTGCGGGGCATGCATCGCTAAACGCCCCTCCGCCTGCGCCGCCGATGTTCGCCAGCGCGACGCCAGCGCCTTCGCTGACTGCGAAGGTGAGCGCAGGTGGGTTCGTATTGCCGCCCGCTGCGACACAGACACCCGCTGCGCAGGTGTTGCCCATTGGACATGCACGCGCTGGAGCGCCGCAGTTTGCTGCATCAGTGAGCAAGTTTTGCGCGGGCACACAAGCTGCGCCTACTTGCAACTGGTTGTTCGCACACGCAGTCGAGAAGTGAAGCGAATAGAGACCTTCGCCAGCGCCAAAGCCCGTTGGATAGATCGCGTGGATGCCGGCTCCTGCGGGGACAGCATTCGCTCCGAGGTTGGACGCGTTCTCGTCGTATCCGCATGTTGTATCGCCACCGTCGTCATCGGTTGCTGTTGTTGGCGCCATGATGCCGCCGTGGATGATGCTTAGCATCGTATCGAACCCAGAGGCGCAGGTGTCCACATTGAGCGTGCTGGCCATAGCTGCAGGACAGGTGAAGTAGTAGTAAACGTCTGCTTTTTTGCTGCCGAGGACTGGGACGTTGATCGCCACGTTGCCCATTGCGGCGGTGTTGCCGCGGATCACTTGGCGAGTACCATCGGGGGTGATTGCGAGGTTGCGCCCACCATTTGAAGCCGGAATCGCTGCGACATTAAGGGTAAATGCACCCTGAGCACCGTTGAATCCTGAGACCTCAATGAAGTGCGTCCCTGCCGGAACCACTGCAGCAGTCTGAGTCTGGACGAGGCCACAGGAATCGTCGACACAGGCTGTCGTACCGGGCGCACCGGCGAGGCGGATGCCTGCACGGGTATCAAATCCCGAACCGAAGGTATCCACGTACAGAATCGTGGGTGCCGCTACAGTGACTGAGTAGTACACCGCGCGTTGGTCGCACTGCATGACTGCATTGGCTCCCCCGGTGTTGTTGCCCGTCACGCTGACACGCTGACCTACGACTGCAGGCAGGACAATCGCGATCGCGGTTGCGGTGCTAATATTGCGTGGAACGCACGCACCGGCCGCACATGCGCTGTTGCCGCCACACACGTTGCCACAAGCGCCACAGTTGTTATTGTCGGTCTGCGCCATCACGCAGGTTTGCATGGGAGCCATGCCACACAAGATGTTTGGAGCAGCGCAAAGGGCAACGCACGCGCCCGCTGCACACATCTGGCCCGCTGCACAAGCAGTCCCACAGGCACCACAGTTTGTCGCGCTTGTTTGAAAGTTTACGCAGGTTCGAGCAGCGCCCATGCCACATACGTTTGGGTTGGCCATGGGGCAG
>JANNCG010000676.1:0-15438 GCA_031386385.1 Myxococcales bacterium | reverse complement strand
ACGCACCCCAAAGGACTCCAACACCGCTATTAAAAATTACCATCGTGGCCCCGATCGCCCTATCCCTACCTCCACCACCTCCGAAAATTTCGAGCAAAATTCAAGACGAAGTTCTTCCGACTGAGGCTCTCTCGATGCTCGACGAGATGGAGACCTTGGACGCAAAAGCCCGGCCCATCGCAATGGTCGAAGCGCTCTCAGACAGCACGGTCGACTCAGCCGAGACAGACGTGGTTGTCGAAGAGCCGATGGACGACGGGACCGAAGAGATCTCGATCCCCGATGAGATTATGACGGGACGGGCCTCAAGCACGACACCACCCGTGCCGCCCCGAATCAGCCTCACCGATAGCGAGAAGCCACCACCGCCTCCACCGCCGCAGCAACGTGCAACCATTCCAGACAGTGCACTGCGTGCGACGCAGCAAGTCGGCGCAGCAAAGCCCAAGCGCCGACAATGGTGGGAAGAGATTTTTAACGACGATTACTTGCGCACTATCCCGAAATACACGCCAGAGCAGGCGGCTTCGGAGGCCGACTTCATTGAGGCATCCCTCGGAGTCGAAAAGGGCGCGACCATCCTGGACGTCGGTTGTGGGACCGGTCGCCAGGCTGTCGAGCTCGCTTCGCGTGGGTACGACATGACGGCGCTAGACCTTTCACTCCCGATGCTCTCGCGCGCATCCGATGCCGCACAGACAAGAGGACTTAAAATCAATTTTGTGCAAGCCGATATGGGCGAGATTGATTTTAACGAGAGCTTTGATGCGGCGTTTTGCGTTGGATCAACGTATGGGTTTTTCGACGACGACAAAAACAACGACGTCATTCAGCGAATTCACCGCGCGTTGAAACCTGGAGGCACGCTCTTGCTCGAAGTCGTCAACCGCGATTGTGCCGCGGGCCAACATCCGGGCATGGTCTGGTATGAAGGCGAAGGCTGCGTCTGTATGGAAGAGACCAATTTTAACTGGGTCACTTCGCGGCTTGATGGCAAACGGACGCTGTTGATGGAAGATGGTCGGCAAAAGGAGCAAAAGTTCTCGCTCCGCTTGTACTCTCTGCACGAGCTCGGTCGGTCGCTGCACTCCGCAGGGTTTCGCGTCATTGAGGTCTCTGGACATCCAAAGACACCCGGCGCGTTTTTCGGGACACACTCGAATCAGCTGATTATTCTCGCACAAAAACGAGCTGCCGAAGCGTAAGCGAGTGTCCTGAGCGCCGCACGAGGCGTGGACCCCGTACAGACTATCGCGCTACTCTGAAGGCTCGGTTGCAGCCGTCTCAACCGTGGGGCGAAGCGACGGCTGACGCCGTCGGATCGTCACTCGCACCACCCGTCTCCGGCGCACGGTCTCAACGCGCCAGTCAAAACCGGCGATACACACCAGGTCATTAGGCCGTGGAAGCCGTCCCAGCTTCGCGAGGACCACTCCCGCCACCGTATCGCCCTCAAGCTCTTCGGGAATGGTCACCCCTGCGTGCGCAAGATCGTGGATGCTCGCGAGCCCATCCGCGCTTATGGCGCCACCATCCAGGACGATCACCTTTTGCGACACTTCATCGTATTCGTCATGGATTTCTCCTACGATTTCTTCGAGGACGTCCTCAAGCGTCACGATTCCGCTCGTGCCGCCATACTCATCGACAACGACGGCAAAATGCTGCCGCGAGCGTTGCATCTCTTGCATTAACTCAAACAGCGCCTTGCTCTCGGGGACCACCATCGCGTCACGCATCACTGCGCGAACTGACGCGGGTCGAGGATCATTCGTGAGATCCTTCACGTTCACGTAGCCAACGAGCTTGTCGAGGTTTTGCCCTTCAATCGCGGGATACCGCGTATAGCCATGGTGGCGCACTCGCGTGATCGCTTCTTCGACAGCCAGCTCGACATCGACCGACACGACGTCCACTCGCGGGACCATCACCTGGCGCGCTGTCGTGTCCGTGAACCTCATGACCCGCTGCAGTAAGCGCTTCTTCTCATCAGAGAGCGGACCTCGTGCGTAAGCTTGAGCGAGTACGCCAAGAATCTCTTCTTCGGAGAGCGAGCCTTCTGCGTCATGGAGCGACGGAAATCCAAGCACCTTGAGCAGCACGCTTGAGGCTCCGTTGAGCACAACGAGTCCCGGAAACGCGATCCAGTAAAACACCCTCAGCGGACGCGATACCGCCAACGCCACCTGCTCTGCCGAAGAGATAGCAACGAGTTTAGGAAGCAATTCTCCGAACAAAATATGCGCCGCGGTGAGGACCGTAAACGCTAGCGCATGCGCGATCCGCGACATGGTAATGGGCGCCAGCGGGAGCTGGACTAACAACACTTCAAGTGCGTGAGCCACCTGCGGTTCAGCCACGGAGCCCAGCCCAAGCGAGGCCAAAGTGATCCCGAGCTGCGTTGCTGAGAGATAGCGATCAAGACGCCGGCAGACCTCCACGGCGGCTCTCGCAGCGGCAGAGTCCTGCTTCGCGAGCTTCTCGACCTGTGTGGCCCGAAGCTTGACGAGCGCAAACTCACCCGCAACGAAAAATCCGTTGAGAAAGACAAAAATGGCAGTGAGAATCAGCCCAAAGATCAACGATTCGACCTCAATGGGCTGCGCTCGCGCCGTTCATCAGTAAACGTGCCGGGCTCACGTACCTGGCTTGTCGCCAGTTTCGGGGTACAAGACCTTGAGCGACGCACGAAGTTTTTCGAAGCCGATCTCTTCTGCTGCGTCTCGCTGAAAAACTTTCACGATTCGCACCAGTGCGCCCACTTCACTTCGACCAATGTTTGTATCCCGCTCGATTTCGCGCTCAACGAACGCGTCAAAAGACGCGTAGTTGCGAGCTTTGTAGAGATCCGGATCGCTCAACTTGGTCAAGATAATACCAGCATCAAAGAACTGACGCTGCAGTGAGCGCTTCATCCCCTTGAGCTGATTGAGCAGATTGTGGATCACGGCGATCCGCTTTTTGATTGTATCGAGCTGCTCTGGCGCGCGTGCGGGGGCATGAAGCGACCCGATCATCATGGGTGCGCGCGGTGGCGGTGGTGGTGAGCCGGGCGGAGGGATCTCTCGCTTGAGATTTCGCCGGGGAAGCATGGGTGGCGCGCCTCGCTTGACGTTCTTCTTTTTACGAACAACGCCTGCGATCGCTTCGGTGGTGGTCCCCGTTGCGGTGGCGGCTCCGCCCTTAGCATCGGCAGTTTTGCTGCTTGACGCTTTAGATGCGGACGGTTTTGGAGCCACTTTTGCGGTAGGCTTCACAGAAGACTTACCACTTGGTTTGCTCGCTGGAACATTTTTTGAAGTTTTCGATTTTTGAGCCTTTGCCATCGCAAAATCCCTGGGTTTTGCGAGGTCATAGCACCTCGTTGCGCTCCGCGTCCACAAGGCGTCAAAAATCGGCGCAAATTTGCAGATAAATGTGACAGAACACAGCGTTGGTCTCGTTCTGTCACCAAAATTCCGGCATTCCTACGTCTATTCTTCTTCTTCTTCTTCGTGATCCGCCTGTCCAAGCCTTGGCGTTGCGAGCAGTTCTCCGGCGGGACCGTCGCGACGGATAACAAACGCCCGACGAGCGATCGTGTCGTAGTCTTCGCGCGCAACAATGGTCACCAGATTGCTGCCGGGTCGGAGTGGAAGATCAACGTTAAGCGCCGCGGATCGGGCGTCAGCGCCGTTGCGATTCGAGCGATAAACGATCTTTCGAGCGCCGACGAAAATATAGTAATCCAAGACCCGCGTTTCGTCTCGAACCACGCCCTCAAGGTGCACGGTCGCCGTACGAACCGCGAGTGAATCGCCGAGCGCGGTCTCAATGATGGGCGGCTCGTTGTGCAAAATCCAGCGAGGCCTCGAGTTTGCGGGAGCTGGCGGCACTGCTGTGCCTTGATCAGCCCGCCGGACCCAACCCCAGTGGTTAGCCCCGAGATCGACGCGAAACAGCTCACCAGACCGCGCGCTGATCGGCAGCCGAACTCCCGCAGTGAACCGCGCCACGGCGCGAGCATCGGCGGCCGCAGATTCAAACGCACGTGCGTCAGGGCCGGCGATCCACGCTCCACGCTCAGCGGTCACCGACAGCGGCGTGCCAATCGGAAGGACAATCTTCTGCGTGACATACTCGCGCAGATCTTCATCTTCAATTTGCAGCTCAAGCTTGACCTCGCGCTCTGTCGCACGATAGCTCGGATCCACACGAAAGGTGAACGCAACCTGGCGCTCTTCGCCAGGCATCATGGACTCAAACCTAAACCGTCCGTCTTGCAGAAGCACGCCTTGGCCCGAGAGATTCTTCAAGTTAACCTGCGTCGAGAATCCACGACCTCGACCCGTGTTGCGCAGTGTCAGGTAGAGTGTCGCCGCCTCACCGCGTTGAAGCCGTCCATCTCCATTGCCCTGGATATTATCGCTGAGCTGCCAGCCGTACGCATACACAGGCCGCTCAAGTCCTCGCACTTCTGCACGCAATGTCGGAGCACTGGTCGGCACGCGCTGATGCGACGCGGACCACTCTAAACGAATCCCGTCCAATCGCGACAGCGACGCGCGCGGCATATTGCACACGCGACGCGCGTTGGGCGGAGGCCGCGAGCTGACCTCGGGACGATAACCCTCCAACTGACAGAGACCCAACGGGGCGGTCCAAGACCGTGTTTCGCCTGGATTAATTCTGCCAAAAACGAGCTCTCTGTTTTCAAAAAGTGGGTTATCGCTCTTGGTGTTGGCCCGAAGCCGATACACTGGCGAGCGTCCGCGGTTGGTCACGCTCACGCTGAGATCGAAGCTCTCACCCGGCGCAGCGACGGGTCGCGATGTCGTCGCGACAACCTCAAGCTGCGGAATGCCCCCGTCTGGACCGTCGCTCCAGTCCACGTGTTGTGGGAGCGCACCAAGCGCCCGAACCACCAACGCGAGCTCTGCCTGGCGTGTGCGCTCAACCATAGCCCGCGCGTCTTGAAGGCCCTCGACTCTGGTGGGACGAAGTGGCGCGCTCAACAACTCACGCGAAAAACGCAGCGCAAAATCCTCGCGGTGTTGATCGTTGCTCTCCTCCATCAGCCGGTCTCGAATCGCATCCCGCTCTTCCTCGGGATAAAAATAGTTCAAGACCTCTGAAGCTCGACCGCCCTCGCGTGCGCGATTGCTCGTCAAGTGTGCAGAGAGATCGGACTCGCGCAAATAGGCCTTGTCGGGCTCAAGATCCATATCGAGCGTGTCGACCGTCATGGGACGCAGCTCAATGTCTGGGGTGATTCCAACACCTTGAATGCTCACATCTCCGGGCGTGAGGTACTGCGCGATCGTGATCTTGAGTGCACCCCCATCGCCGACGGGACGAATGGTCTGAACGCTCCCTTTGCCAAACGACGTTTGCCCGACAATCAACGCGCGGTTGTTGTTCTTGAGGGCACCAGCAACAATCTCGCTCGCGCTCGCGCTACCACCGTCGATCAGGACCACCATCGGATAGTTGGGCTCCGTTCCACGCTCAACCGCTTCGCGCTCTTCTCGGCCATCACGACGGTTGCCTGCGGTGATCACGATCATCCCAGAGCGAAGAAATAGATCGGACACTTCGACCGCTTGATCGAGAAATCCTCCGGGATTTCCACGCATATCGAGAACGAGAGAGCGCATCCCAGCGGTGCGCATCCGATCCAACGCACGAGCGAGCTCAGTCGATGTCTCTTCAGCGAAGTTCTTAATTTTTGCGTAACCGACGGTCCCGTTCAGCATCCGAGACTCCACCGACTCGACGTGAATCTCTGCCCGGTTTAGAGTGAACCGCCGCGGCTCTCTCCACCCTCCGTCGCCCTCGCGGCGGATCCATACGTCAACGGGCGTCTCCGGGCGTCCGCGAAGGCGGTTGACTGCCTCCGTGAGCGTCATGTTGAGCGTCGTTTCGTCGTTGATCCGCATGATTCGGTCCAACTGATGCAACCCTGCCTGCGCCGCTGGGGTGTTCTGCATAATGTTCATGACAGTCAGCAATCCATCGCGGATTGAGATGACAATCCCAAGACCTCCGAACGCTCCTCCGTTTTGAATGCGCATCTCGTAGTAGGACTCGGGCGTTAACAGCACCGAGTGTGGGTCGAGAGTTCGAAGCATCCCGTTGGCCGCAGCGTACTCAACCTCCTGCAGATCAACCTCCTCGTTGCTCCGGAGCTGCCGCTGCAAAAATTCAAACACTTCGCGCCATCGGGTCTGCAGCTTCCAAGGAGAATCAACGTCTCCGAGCGCAAACGATTGCTCTCCCGTCTCCGCAATCACCGTCACTTCGTTGGCGCCGTCTTCGTGACGAACCAACACCTGCGCAACATTGCGTTGAATCGCCTCAAGCCCCTTGAGCAGCATTTGCCTTGGGTGGACTCGCGTAGGGTCAACGTAACTGTTGTTGATCTCAAGCAACGCAAAACGAAGGGCCACCATCCGGGCCAAGTCGTAGTTGGGATCTCGCTGGCGACGTGGTCGAGCGCCAAGGTCGTTGCGGGCCTGCGCGACTGCGTTAGAGACGCCCTCCACCGCGAGATGAAAGCCAAATCCGCCACCCTTGTTCGCGATGGTCACGTACGACGCGCACGCGCATGCGAACAAAATCACAAGCGCTTTAGACAAAGCGCTTCGGTACTTATGCATGAATCGAGTATACCCGTCCTCCAGCAAGGGCGAGCCAGTTTCAAAACATTTCGCCTCATTTTTCTACCAAACCCGAAAGGCATCCCCCATGCGTCTATCAATTGCTGAAATGTTTGGATTACATCCTCTGGGTGAAAGGTTGAGAGAGACCGCGTTGGTCCTGCGGGGCGACCCGCAAACACCCAAGGCCCGCTATGACGTAAGCAGCTTGAAGATGTTTCGTCCGAAGCTCGCAACAACGCTTTGGCTTGGCAAAAAGAGCCGCGGACGCGAAATCGCGCTGTACAATTTGTTCAACCATCACCAGTCACCGCCCGCATTGGGATGGAGTGTCAGAGTCACGGATGTCCTCGATTTTCGCGGCCGAAAACTCAGCTACGACAGTCACAATGGGACCGATTTTGCAATCGCCCCCGCGACCTCCGTGTGTGCAAGCGCCGCAGGGACCGTCATGCGTGTATCAAGTGAGTTTAATCGCGGCGGACTCAAGGTGTTCATCGATCACGGACGTGGCCTAATTACCACGTATAACCATCTTGGACGCTCGCTCGTCTCGCCCGGTCAGCGGGTTTCGCGTGGCGAACCGATCGCGCTCTCTGGGTACAGCGGCTTGGACGGGCTGATCACGTTTCCGTGGGGCGCCCCACACGTACACTACAACGTTTGGCTCAACGGAATGTATGTCGATCCCTTCGAGTCTGAATGCACTGAACTCGCGAAAGACGGCTCTATTTGGCGCAAAAACAATCGCCCGCTCCCGACCCTTCGCGAAGAGCTCGGAAGCAACTTGCTTTACGACGACACACCTCGCACAGAGTGGGACGCTGACGGCATCGAACACGCACTGCGCGTGTGCCTTCATCCTGAGACCCGCGCCACTGCTGAGCGCTGCACAAACGAGTATGATCGCGGGGCAGTGTTGATGTTCAATCAGGCTTATTTTCCCACGCGTTTTAGCGAGCCCGTTGATCTGTACTCAGAACATTTCGGGCGTGAGCCCAGGCTCGACTTGCCGTTCAGCGTGGATGATTTCGACGGTGTTTATTTTCCCGACGAACTCTAACCAACGGGTCTCAACGCTCTTTTTCGAGAGCGATCAGCGCGGTAGCCGCAGCCGCCGGAATGTACTTCTTCTTGCCGCCCACCAGCTGCGCGAGGTGCCCAGCATTCCAACCAATTCGAGCGGCCACATCCTTTGCAGATGCACCGGACCGGGCCATGTACGCGACCACGGCCCGCTGTGCTCGTTCGACCAGTGGACCGGACACAAACTCACCGTCAACAATCAACGAGGGCGCCGCTCGCTTAACTGGAGTCGTACTTGACTCATCGATCAACGCAACGACAGTTTCGGAGGACTTTGGCTCCACGCGATCCGTTAAACTCGCGGTGACCGTCGGCGCTACAGCGGGACTGGATAACAAGGGCTCTGGCTCTGGCTTGCTTGCCTCAACGCTTGGCAATTCAAGTGGATCAACGGCGCCTTCTTCGGCAACTGTTGCCTCGTCGGTGAGCTCTGGTCCGGCGTCTGGCGCATCCCCAACCTCGCCAATTTCTCCGAGGAGCATTTTCACGTCTGCGTGGCTGAGACCACGAAGGGCACCTTGATCTTCGCGCACCACAGCGTCCGCTAGATCTTTCTTTCGGGCCTTCAAAATGGTGATTTTTTCTTCCACGGTACCCTCGGCGATCAAGCGGTACACCGTGACACTTCGACTCTGGCCCATCCGATGTGCACGGTCCGTCGCTTGCTCTTCGACAGCTGGATTCCACCATGGATCAATGTGGATGACCGTGTCCGCGGCAGTAAGATTAAGCCCCGTTCCTCCGGCTTTTAGCGAGATAAGAAACAACGTCGCGGTCCCGCTCTGAAAGCGATGGACCCGCGCGTCTCGATCCGTTGTGCTTCCGTCCAAATACTCAAACGTGATCTTTTCTTTTTCAAGATCTCCGCGCCACAGCTCAAGCAGTTGGCGAAATCCGCTAAACACCAGCGCCCGTCGACCCTCAGCCTGCAGCTGTCTCGCGAGCTCTAAAAACACCTCTCGTTTTGCGCTCAATGACGGATCTGCCTCTGGGTCAATGAGTCGAGGATCACACGCCATCTGTCGCAGCCGAAGCAACGCAGTCAACACATGAAAAGCGCTCCGCCCGACGCCCTTGTCCTTCACCTCGCGGCCAATCTCGTCACGCAATATTCCCGCCATCGCGTCATACATTTTGCGTTGACCCGGCGAGAGAGAAAGGACCCGAGAGACCTCTTCTTTTGGTGGTAGCTCTTTGAGCACCTCACGCTTGGTGCGTCGAAGAACAAAGGGACGAACTATCGCGCGCAGCCGAGCACCCGCGAGCGGATCACCGTCGTGCGTGATGGGAGCCTCGTAACGGTTCTCAAACTCGCGTAGTGTTCCGAGCAGTCCGGGGTTCGCAAAATCCATGATGGACCACAGCTCAGAGAGTCTATTCTCGACCGGAGTACCCGATAGCGCGAGCCTTGTCTCTGCCTTCAACCGCCGCGCACACTCGGACGCACTTGAGCCAGAATTTTTAATCGTCTGTGCCTCGTCAAGCGCCACAATCCGCCAGTCAATCGACGACAAAATTTCAATGTCGCTTCGAAGCACGCCGTAGCTGGTGATCACCAAATCCGCTCGCCGCGCCGACGCATGTCGCTCGATTCGACGGTCACCATGCAGCAACACCGCGTGAAGCTCGGGGGTAAATCGAGCGGCCTCGCGGAGCCAGTTTGCCAGCACCGAAGTGGGGCACACGACCAGCGTTGGTTTGGTACCGTCACGCTCTTTTCGCCACTGGATCAGCGCGAGAGTTGTCAGCGTTTTTCCGAGACCCATGTCGTCGGCGAGGATGCCTCCAGAGCGCAGCTCAGTCACAAATTGAAGCCACGCCAGGCCGGCTTTTTGATAGTCACGCATCGTCGCACGAAGCCCAACGGGCATGAGCACCTCGCGCACCTCCATCGCTCGGATCGAGTCGCGCATGGCCCGCAGTGCAGCGTCAACGTCCGCGCTGCCATCCAGACCCGCTATGCGCTCAGCACGGCCCACGTGGAGTCGCGTAATTTCAATCGCGCCTGAGGCGTCCGCGACGTCCTCTAGTTCACGCACGGCATCACTCACATCGCGTGTGATTTCGGCCAGAGAACCGTCATCGAGAGCGACCCACTTAGCGCCGCCTGCGAGCGCCGCACGGAGCTTGCCCAGATCGACAGTCGTGTCCCCAGCATCGAAGCGGGCTTTGCCTCGGATCCAGTCGCCATCCATCCCGATGCGAATCCGGGTCTGCAAGCGCCTCCGCTTTTCTGCCGGCGCCAAGCTGGCGGGAACCTGCACTTCGATCACCGGTTCGCTCTCTTCACGAAGCCTCGCAACGCCCTCGCCCCAGAGCATCGCCGCTTGATCGCCCTCGGCACGAAACATCTTCACGCCTGGGTCCCAGGTCATTCCAGTTTTTAGCACTCGTTCAGCGGCTCGCTGCTCAAGCTCAACGTCTCGCCACGTCGCGGTGTCCTCTGGCGCGACGGGGCCAATTCTGAGAAAATCCAGTCGATACCGGGCCTCAAGCTCAACAGTGACCGACAGTGGAGCTCCGCCAAATCGTGCAATCAACTGCGGTCGCTCTCGCGCTGGGAGTCCAAAGCTCTCAGGTTTCGGAAGGGCCACCTGTCGTGCTCGGGTCCGTTCGCGGAGCGTCTTGTAGAACTCAACCGGATCTCCCACCGGCAGCGGAATGGCCGGGCGCCGTTGCATCTTCACCACGGTCTCAAGATCGACGCCCCCAGCGACGGGATAAAACGTTTGGGTCTTCGCCTCCCAAAGAAATGGATAGGCACCCTGCACGACCACCAAATCGGTCACCGCGCGGTCAATGGTCTCGTCGTCGCTGCGCCAGCGCGCCTCAAGCGCGTCGATAAGCTCGACGTCTTCGGTGAGCAAATCGCTGTCGCGCGCCTTTGCGCCCGCGGCCAATTTGCGCAGCGCTTCACTGCTCCAACGGGTCTTCGTGATCTGCAATTTGAGCGGCTTTTTGCTCCAACTAACCGCACGACCGTCGCTCTCGTTGACAAACTTTTCATCGCGCAACAGATGCATCACAACCGACGCGGACGCTCCTCGAACGACGAAGCCCTTTCGTCCCCGAGTCAGCGGCTGGCAGAGCTTGAGCGCGGTGTTCATCGGCTCGCTCAAGCGCGTCGTTGCGAGGTCGTCTGGATCAATCATGACGCGACCGGCTTCGGGCCGCACACGAAGCTCAAAGACACACTCTGGCGCCACCGCCACAGCGGTGTCAACGATCTCGACGGTGAGCTGAACCTCGTACGGACCATCGAGCCGCTTAGCCTCTGGCGGGAGCCAATTGCGAAGCACTCTTCCCCGGTCAAATCGCTCACGAAATGCTCTTCTCGCCGGCTCAATAGTCTCAAGCAACGTCGCGGTCGTCTCGCCCTTTCGTAGCGCATCTCGCACTTGGGCGTTGGCCGCAATGTCCACGAGCAACATGGCGACGTGAGGACAAAATCCATAGCTCGCGCACGAACACCCAATATCGGGTGTCCCGGCGGCGAGAACACCCACGATGGGTCTGTGAAGCGAGCGCGAATCGGTCGCGCGAATCGCCGCAGTGAGCCGCCATTTTTCGTCAAAACCTGGTGAAGCGACGTAGCCGGTGGACGAGTCGAGCGCTTCATAGATCGCGTTGCGAGCAGCAGGATCGTGTTCGACCAGTTGATCGACAAGAGGTTCTGCGAGATCAAGAAGCTTCATTGCCAGTTCGTGGGACGCCATTGCGGTCGAGTTCTACCAGAAGCTGGTGACGTTCGACCACTCGATCCGTGTGTGCACAGACAGAGTATTACCGCGCCGATGCCGTGGCGCAAACCACGCCCCTGCGCTGCAGCAACGAAGTGTGCGAGAATGAACGTGCCATGCCCGTCCACACCGCAGCTCGACACGCCACTTGGGCTCTCAAAGCGATTCGGTTGGCCATCATCGTGTTTTTCTCGTTGCAATGTCGACGCGACCGGACAACCACGCCAGTGATCTCAGCGGCAGAACCGCTCGCACCTCCCGCTCGGGTCGATCCTGCGTCCTATGCATTTGTCCTTCGCGCCATGGCGCTCGAGCTCGGCGATGTGGACGCGGGCTTCATTCAAGCCCTCTCCCCTACCGCCGCGACCCTTGGCAACGGCGCGATCGGGACACACCATTTCGACGCCCTCCCCGGCCACTGCTACCGCATCTATGCAACGGGTGGAATCGATCTCGAGCGGCTCACAGTCACAGTGATTGCTGCGGACGGCCTCACTGAAGTCGCCCAGGGCGAGGCCACCCACGCACTTGCCATCGGCGTGACACGGCCTTTGTGTCCCCCTGCGGGCGGAAGCTACGAGATTCGCGTTCGAGCGGATCGGACCGGTGACTACGCGATCGCGGTGTACGCCACGCCATAAGCTCTCGCCTCTGTCTCGTTGAGCAACCTTTGGTCACTCCGCAGGGGCGTGAGCACCGAGGTGCAGCCGAAATCCAACCTGGGCGGTCAGCACCGTGATAGCGCCAGGAGCCACGTCCAAAGCGCCGCCTGCGTAGACCGAAAACACTGGCGCGATGTCAAACTCCGCACGCGCATCGAGACCGCCCCAAAATGTTGTCGCTCTATTGCCAGAAATGCCTGCAAAAAGACCAGCCGTTGCCCCAATTGACGCACGCAACGGAATCGCTGGTCTAACGGGGACATTCAACCGCATCGCTCCTGCAAAACCGACCGCCACCATCGGTGACGAAACCATCCACACCGACGCGCCTGCTTCGAGCCCGATTGCCGGCGCAAACGCGTACAAGCCGTCAATCCGAAAGGCCGAAGTGAGCGCCGTGGAGGGTGGTGCTCCAGCGGGACGATCGCTGGCGCCATTGAGACGGGCCCCGATCTGAACGGTCAGGCCGAGGGCAAGGTTTCCGTGGCCGGCGAAGCGATTGCCGATACGCTGTTGTCGCTCGCGCTCGGCGCGTTCGCGAGCTTCGTTTGCAACGCGTTGTTGAGCCAGCAGTCGGTCTCTCTCGATTTGCTGCAAACGCTCTGCCTCTATTCGTTGCCGCTCTTGCTCAAGTCGAACGCGCTCGGCCTCGATTCGAGCGAGCTCTTCGGGCGATGCTTGCATCGCAGCCGGAAGCCAGAGCCCTGCCACCATTTCGGCCACTTCGACGCCCTCTTCTGAGAAACCCACGTTGCGCGTCACACGCGCCGAGCGAGACGTCGCGACTTCATACAATATAAGCTCTAGATTGTATTGACCAGTCAGCGGAGTCACGTGCCCGACCAGCACATGCGTGCCGCCCATTGCACGTCCAAAGGCCACTAGATTTGCGGTATCCGTGGGGACAGCTACAGGCAAAGCTGCCCGAACAGTGGCCCGCTCAGTGACTGGATAGCTTCGCGCGGCAAGCGCGACACGCGCGGCTTGGTAAGCGCTGTCCAGGAGGTCTTCAGTCGCGTTTCCTGCAAACGGCAGTGCGACCACTAAGGTCCCGCTTTGTGCATGGGCGATGGAGGGAGAACTTAGGGTGAGCACCACACTCCCAAGGGTGAATAAACACAACAGCAACCATCTCGCAGTTAGCGCTCGCATCAATGACGTTAACGCAACCTTAGCTGGTTTGCGCCTCTCGCTAGCGAAGAATTTCGCGGTCTTTACCCGGGCCACGTGGCGAGCTGACGATCCCCTCACGCTCCATCCGCTCGACCATTCGGGCCGCGACGTTGTATCCGATTGCAAGTTGGCGTTGAATCCAAGAGACCGAACAGCGGCGGGACGACAGGACAAGTCCCACTGCTTTTTCGTACTTTTCCATCGGAACACGAATTTCAGGCTCATCCTCTTCTGACTCAGTTTCTTCCTCGCGTGGTTTGAGGATTTCTTCGTCATACGTTGGCGCGCCCTGTTTTCTCCAGTGATCGGTAATCGCCTGCACTTCGTCCTCTGAGACGAACGCACAGTGCACTCGGCGAAGGTCACTTGAGCCCGGTGGAAGAATCAACATGTCGCCCTTTCCGAGCAGATTCTCTGCCCCTTGCTGATCGAGAATGGTTCGGGAGTCGACCTTCATTCCGACCTTGAATGCGACTCGGGACGGAAAGTTCGCCTTGATCATCCCAGTGATCACGTCCACGCTGGGCCGTTGTGTCGCAAGAATCACGTGAATTCCGGCAGCTCGGGCTTTTTGAGCGAGCCTCGCCACGGCGGCTTCAACCTCTTTACCGGCGACCATCATGAGGTCGGCGAACTCGTCGACAACCACCACGATGTAGGGAAGTTTTCCGGGGAGCTCGACCTCTGGGGGCGGACTCTCTCCAGCGGCCATTTTTGACACGTCAACCGTCGTCCCGGTGTGTTTTGCCCGGACATTTCCGTTGAAACCCTTCATCGGAACGCCGTCTTGCAGCGACTTGACCACACGTTCGTTGTACGTGGTGATGTTGCGCGAGCCGGTCTGCGCGAACAGCATATACCGGCGCTCCATCTCGTCCACGACCCAGCGAAGCGCAAGAGCAGCCTTCTTCATGTCCGTCACGACGGGCAACAACATGTGCGGAATTCCGTCGTAAACAGCGAGCTCGACCATCTTCGGATCGATCATGAGCATCCGCACTTCATCCGGCGTCCGCTTGTACAACAACGAGCAGATCATCACGTTGAGCCCAACGGATTTTCCCTGCCCCGTCGCACCAGCCACAATGAGGTGCGGCATTGCTGCGAGGTCCGAGAAAAAGGGCGCGCCCACGACGTCTTTTCCAAGTGCAACGGGAAGGGCACCACCGATTCGAGCAAATGCCTCTGCGTCAATTAGTTCACGCAAGTACACCGTCTTGCGTTGCGCATTCGGGATCTCGAACCCAACGCGTCCCTTGCCTGGGATCGGCGCCACAATTCGCACTTTGTTTACCGCAAGTGACATCGCGATATCGTCCGAGCGCGCCGCGATGCGAGAGAGCTTTGTTCCGGCGGTGGGCAAAAACTCAAACGTGGTGACTACCGGGCCGGGATGAATCTCAACGATTTCACCCTCGATTTGATAGTCACGCAGCGTTTTTAAGAGCTTTTCGGCTGCGATTCTGAGCTGTCCTTCATCCACACTAAAGCCGTCTTTAGGCGCCGGTGTGAGCACGGACACCGACGGAAATCGGTAGTCCTTCACCCCGCTATTATCGCGAACCATTGCTGGCATCTCGCTTACCGGAGGTCTCTCGAGGGCTTCGGCGATCTCATCTTCGTGCAAAACGATCGGCAGCGGAGCTTGCACCGCCTCTTGTTGTCTCGGCGCGAGACTCTGCGCGGGCATCGGCTCGGGAACAGGAGAAACGATGGCGTCCCGGAGCGTGCTGAGCGCTTTTACTTCTTGGAGCGACCGGATAGGAACGTCGGCTATTTTCGCAGTAAAGTCTTCAAGAACTTCGCTCTTCATCTCTGATTCTGGGGGCGCAGAACCTTCGACTACTGATCGTTTACGGACCGTCGCTTTGCGCTTCGATAACGCCAGGACGGGTTCTTGCTCTGCCGCAACCGCCGCTACGGACGCGGGGCTCGCGGGGGTTGTCTTGACGGTTGGGACGACCGTGCCGATTTTGGGCTGCGGTGCCGTTGCGCTCATTTGCTGCATCGGCGCAATGGAAGCCTCTGCGAATTGAGCCGTCGCCCGCTGCTGCGGCGCAAACGCCGGCGAGGTGCTTGCAGTGCTAAACAACGACTGGGCAGAGAGATCGCCTGAGTGCTCCGCGCTTTCGACGTGAA
>JANNCG010000671.1:0-5460 GCA_031386385.1 Myxococcales bacterium | reverse complement strand
CGTCGGCCACCACCAGAAGGCGCGAGGGTAGAAAGGCGCTCCGGGCCACTCGCGCGCGCTTGAACCCGGCGTGCTCGAGCCAGCCGACATAGTCGGCTCCCGAGAAGCAAGCGCTGTTCGAGGTGATCCGGAAGAAGAGAGCCGCCGCGTCCCCCGCGGCCTCGGGTGGCGCCCCTTCCGGGGGCGCCTCGATGTCGAAGACACCGATCGATCCTCCGGAGACAAAGGTGCCCGAGCCATCGCTCTCGCGAAGGAGCCGAATGCTACCCGTGGCCACGCGGTCTACGCGTCGCTGCAGCTCTTCGGGCGCAACCTCGCCGGCAAACGAGAACACCTCAATGCTCATCCGGCGACCTTCCGGAGCATCGGTCCCAATGAAGAGCTGAATCTGCGTCGCCGACGACCGACATCCAGTGATCAGCGCGCTGATGAGCGCAAACGCGCACGACAGGCGTTGTGAAGCAGGGCGCTTTTTAGACATTGGGCTAAGTTGGGCCGAGTGTGGGGATTTGTACTCAAATTCGCAAGAGATCTGTCGCGAATCGGTCCAAGTCGAAAACGAACCAAACGGTCGCAAAGTGCGGTGGCATCGGCGCGAGACCGTGATCCTCAAACGGTCCTAAATTCGCTCGTATTTGCTCTTGTTCAGCATCGCGAACGAACAGAAGATCAGAGTTGTACAATGGGCAACAAACGATCTACCGTTGCGCAATCCACCATGAGCCGTCCGTTAACGACCAAACCAAGCACTACGCCGTTTATCTCAAAGCGTTCAGTGATGACCGCCGTGGGTGTCTCCCTCACCTTTGGCGCGATGGTGGGGATGGGTTGCGGAGTGGCGAACAATATGGTCGCTCCAACTTGCGGACCGTGCTGCCATCAACCAGAGGGACTAGAGTGTCTGCGACAGCGAGATTCGGGAGTAAGCCCCGATGTCCCCACGGGGCTTGCTTCGGACGCATCAAGCGACGGCGCTGTGGTCGATGGGGCTTGCGACGGGGGCAACTGTGGAGCTGCCGATGCAGGTCCCGGCTGAGGGCGACGACGCTCTCTTTCTCTCGGTTCACTGGCAGCTCTGGATCGTCGAAAATCTTTTGCTCGGCAGCGAACCTCTTGAGCTTGTCCAAGCCCTTGAGCAAGAGGGGATCGCGCGCAACGTGGCGATCTATTATGTCGAGCAGAGTGTGCTCTCGGACGCCTTCGGCAGGATGCGCAAGCGTGCTCAGCGAGCGGCGCTCACTGAGCGTGCGTTTTCGCTGATCAACGGTTCGCAACAGGCACAAAATGTCCCTCGGGTAGCGTCACTCACCGACGCTGAGTTTTATCAGCAGTACTTCAAGCCTATGTTGCCAGTGGTGCTCACCGAGCAGCTTCGCACGCTGCTGGCTCACGAGCGTTGGACCTTTGCGAATTTGCGCGCGCGCTTCGGATCACAGCCCGTGGAGATCACCACCCACCGTGATGCGGCGAAGAGCCCCAGCGCGGTTGAGTCTCGCTCAGAGCCCACGCAGTTTTCGGACTTTTTAGAGCACACGTTGTCCGCCTCAGGCAATGACCGGTACTTGGTTGCCCGCAACGGCCTGCTTCATCAGCCTGCGTTTGTGTCGCTGATCGAAGAGATCGCGCCCCTGCCGCCCTTTTTGACGTCCGTTGATCGCGCAGCTCCGGCGGTGTCGCTGTGGATTGGACCTGCAAAAACGCACACTCCACTGCACTTTGATCCGCACTCTGCGCTGTTGATTCAGGTCCGGGGGCGCAAGCGGGTGCGGCTGATTGCGCCGACCGAGTCAGTGCTTTACGAGCTCGCAGACGGCTATTTTTTGCGCTGTGACTTAGACGATCCGCAGGTGCAAGAGCACCCTGAGTTCAAGCGCAACTCGGTCGTGACGCTTGAGTTGGGC
This sequence comes from Myxococcales bacterium, assembly GCA_031386385.1. Classification (GTDB taxonomy): domain Bacteria; phylum Myxococcota_A; class Polyangia; order Polyangiales; genus JANNCG01. The sequence continues at coordinate 3,559 of JANNCG010000671.1, read as the reverse complement.
GAGGGGGATGCGCTCTTTTTGCCCGCGCTATGGTGGCACGATGTGGTCGCGCTTGAGCCCTCGGTGATGTTGTCGTGTTTGAATTTTCGCTGGCCCAATAACTTTCACGCGATACATCCTGAAGAGAGTGGTGCCTGTGGACATGCCGTTGCAAATTCGTAGACAGCAGCGTCGAGTGGTTCGTTTGGCCCTGCTCGAGATCGGTGGCTTGAGTTTCGCTCACGCGATCACGGGATGCCGCAGTCCCGCCACGCAGATTGAGCTCTTTATTGACAGCGACGCGCCTCTGAATCGGCCTGTACAGCTGCGGATTCACTCGTTTGCTGGCGTTGTGGCGCCCGGAGAGCTGCCCTCTCGCGCGGCGCTTGCGGGAGCCGCTGGCGAGACGCTTCTTACCCGAGATGGTGCGCAAATGGGTGGGCTCAACTTTGGCGGCTCGATTGGTGTGCTGCCGGTGCGCACGGCAGACACGGGTCCGGTCACGTTGTGGCTTCGCGCGACCGTTGCCGCCACCGCCACCTCGCCAGAAATTCGTATGGAACGCGCCGCGCGGTTTCAGTTTGTTCGCGGCCAGCGCGGGACCGCGAGGATCTTTTTTGCGCTCCGCTGCGGAGATGCTGCGGGTGGTTGTACAACTGTCTCAGCAAGTGAGTGCACGGTGAGTGTTCGTTGTCGCGAGCAAAACGCCACGTGTGGAGACCAAGGCGAGTGTGTGGCTCCAGAGGTGCCTGTTGCGATCCCAGAGCTCGATGGCGCAATCCAAGATGTCCCTTCAAGCGTGATTGCCGATGTCACCAGCGGGCGACTCGATAGCACCGTCGCAGATGTCTCACCGCTGGACGCTCGTGTGGATGGTGCCCCGGTGATTGATGTGCCTGAGCTAATGGACAGCTCGAGATCAGCAGACGCGGATGTCTCCACGGATGTGGGTGTGCCGCCGGACGACGCCGACTCAAGTGTGCTGCCACCGCAGCTTTTGTTTCCGCAGAGTGTGAGTCGGATTACGGGGCGCGATCCGGATTTTCAGTGGACTCTCGCGGCAAACACGACGGGGGTCCAGTTGGTGCTCTGCCGTGACCGAGCGTGCACCATGGTGATCGATCGGCAGTCGGTCAACGCGACCCATCTTCGTCGCGGCGTTGAGCTGCCAGCAGACACCATCATTTATTGGAAGCTGCGTGGCGTACGCGCAGGAGTCTTGGGGACTGAGTGGAGTCCGACGTGGGAGTTTCGCACGCCCACAGTGAGCGCGCCGCGCTGTGTTTTTGCAGGCATTTTCGCAGACTACAACGGAGATGGCTTGAGCGATGTCGCGGTGAGCGCGGTGCAAAACTCGTCGGTGTACGTGTTTGAAGGTCGCGCTCCACGCCTCTCTGACACCCCTGGCCTAACGTTGCGTCGCGCGGTCGTTAGTTATGGCGCAAATCTCGCAGTGGCCGGAGATGTCAACGGTGATGGGTTTGCCGATTTGCTCGTGAGCGCGCCGCAAGAGCAGATGCTTCCAGGAGATCGTCGCGGGACTGTTTATTTGCACTTAGGGTCTCCGACAGGCCTGCCACCGATCGCCGCCCGCGTGCTCTTTGGGTTCAGCAATGGCGCACGCTATGGCACCGGCGTCGCTGGCGTTGGAGACCTGAATCGCGACGGTTTTGGTGACATCGTGGTGGGGGCACCGCTTGAGTCAACGATTGGACCGGGTCGCGGTGCCGCGTTTGTGTACTTTGGTGGCCTTCCACTGTTTGGTGCGGCGCCGACAGTGATCGCTGGCACCAACGACAACGACGAGCTGGGTCGAGCCATCGCGGCCGCTGCAGACGTCAACGCGGACGGTTTTGCCGACGTCATCGTGGGCGCGAGTGGAGGTCCGGTTGGGATCTATCACGGGTTTGCTGCAGGCGTCCGTCAGCCTGCAAATCGACTGCTCGCCGGTGTAAGTCGAACCGTTGGCTTTGGTGCCGCGGTCGCAGGCGTAGGGGACACCAACGGCGACGGCTACGCGGACATCGCGGTGGGGGCTCCCAGCGAGCCTTCTGGTGTTGAGCCCAACGCCGGGATGACGCGCAACTATCTTGGCTCACCCATGGGCGTGTCTGCATTCCCTCGTGCAGAGTTCGCCAGCGGAGTCAGAAACGACGCATTTGGCTCGGCGATCTCATCAGGAGCAGACATCAACCGCGACGGGCTGGACGACTTTATCGTGGGCGCTCCCGGTCGCTCAGCGGTCAATATTTACTTCGGTACTGCAGGCGGTGGGGTGGTCTTTCGTGATCAAATAACGCTGAATGCAGCGACCCAAATGGGGACCTCAGTGAGCCTCATGCCAGACTGCAATGGGGACGGTTTTGTCGATGTCTTTGTGGGCGCGCCAGCGGATCTCGATGGTATGGGCCAGACGGCAGGGACCGTGAGTTGCTACTTCACCGCGCCGATGCTCGGTGTCTCGCCCATGCGCTCGCAGTTTGTTTCGGCCGGCGGGCCGGCTGCCGCGTTTGGGTTTGCACTCGCGAATTGAATCATTGTCGCTGAACTCGACCTCTCTGCGGCGCTCTGCCGCATCGGTGTGTCCCCCTGGGAGTGTGAGAAATTGCGCACATTTGCGTTTTCGTCTCCAACGGCGTCGCACAATTTTCGACTGCGGTTAGAATCTATTCGTTATCATGACGTGTGCAAGTTCTCCCATGGTTTAGGCCGCCTTCTCGGTCAATCATACGAACAGCGCTGATCGCGTCGTTGATTGGTTGCCGGTCCGCACCGACGCAAATCGTGCTGTTTATCGACAGCGATGCGCCGCGAGAGCGACCGATTCAACTGCGAATTCGCTCGTTTGTTGGGGCTCTGACCCCCTCGGAGGTTGCCCTTCGCAGCGCGCAAATTGGCACCAACGGCGAGACGTATTTGGTCCGCGAGAGCAACGGAACGGGATCGCTGAGACTGGGCGAATCGATCGGGATCCTTCCGGCCAGAGTCGGCGAGACTGGGACGATCACGCTCTGGTTGCAGGCAACATTTGGCGCCACTCAGACGGCGCCCGAGGTGCGGATCGATCGCGTCTCTCGTGCATTTTTTGTGCGCGGGCAACGCGGGGCGGCGCGCGTGTTTCTCTCGCTTCGCTGCGGGGATGCGTCCACGGGCTGCCGATCGGTCGTGAGCGCAAGCGAGTGCACTGTGAGCGTGCGATGCCGCGAGCAAAACGCAACTTGCGGCGACGATGGCGAGTGCGTCTCGCCCGAGCTTCCGGTGGCCTTCGCAGACGGCGGCGATGGTGTATTAACGAGCATCGACGCGAGCAGCGGTCGGCCGGATGTGATGGCCGCTCGAGACACGCCCATGACCGAGGCGGCAATCCCCGTCGATGACCAGCCAATCGACGTAGCCACTGACACGTTCGATGGGACCGCTGGACCGGACCCAAGCATCCTGCCGCCAGGGGCTCTCTATCCGCAGAGCGTCAGTCAGCTCGCGACGCGGGATCCGGAGTTTCGTTGGCGAAGCGCGCCGGGGGTTGAGGGTACCGAGTGGATGGTGTGTGCTGATCGTGTCTGCGCGAACATCATCGCGC
>JANNCG010000670.1:0-4117 GCA_031386385.1 Myxococcales bacterium | reverse complement strand
GGCGGCGCTCAAGGCCATGCTCGACGCAGGTGTTTTGTTGCAATCGTCACGAGGGCTGCTCGAACTGGGCCTTGTCAAAAATCAAGTGACTGAGACTCCCAGCGCTCGTGACGATTGCAACAAAACACCTGCGTCGAGCATGGCCTTGAGCGCCGCCTCGGTGGCGTCTGGTGCGACTCCGGCGATGGCATCGTCGACGACAATCACACGGCTTTTTGCAACGTCGTTTGTCTTTGATTCAATCCATCGCAGGGTGTCCAGAGCTGCGGCTCTAACGCAATAATCTGTGGCCACACCGAAGACGATAAAGTCCACTGCCTCGCCGTCGGCCGTCAGGACATCCAGCCACTTGCTCGCGTTGGGGTTTGCGAACATCGAGTACACCTCTTTCTCCAGGTACACAGCCTGGGTCCCCGTCGGAACTCTCGGGCTCTCTGCGTCGATCGCCACGAAGACAAAACGCTCAGCGAGCGTGCCTTCGGCCTTGAGCCATCCCACGGTCCCTTTCACACAGTGCGGCGGAAAATTGGGCTTCTCGCCGTTGGGGCCAATGTTTGAGTTCGTCGAGAATTCCCACGCGTTGTGCGCGTGTGAGTCCACCGAACCGACAATGGGCGAGCCCTCTGCGAGTGCCTGAGCGATCAACGCGCGACACACTTGAGTGGCCTGGACCGCGCCCGAAACAAAGAGCGCTCCGGTGGGCAAACAAAAATCGTTTTGCGTATCAACATCGAGATAGATGCGTTTGTTTGTGGTCATGGCAGCTTCGTAGACCACAGCTTAGTTGCATTGTGCAACTAAGTCAAGTAGTCCGTCAAGTGTTCAAGAACTCAACCATCTCTTCGACCGCGCGTTTGCCACGGGCAAGCTCGTTTCCGGGGAGGGAGACTGCGCCAACAACGGGGTGTCCACCGCCGCCGTACTTCTCGCACAGCTCAGCGATGTTGTGCTTGCGTGGTTTAGGTGACCAGGGATTAAACCCCACAGAGATCTTCACTCGGCGCGGTGACGCGGCCAACACAACCGAATACACACTCGTCGGAAACAGCTTGTACCCAACAAACTTCGCGACGGTGTCCACGGGGTGATCGCTCAGATCAAAAAACGCCACCACACCTTTTTGCTCACCCGCTCGCGCCATGCGCTCGGTGATGAGCTTCTGCCGCTCGCGAATCGGGCCGAGTCTGTCTGCGATGAATGAAGACTTCGCGATCACTGACAAATCCTCAGTCATTAACCGCGGGATCAGCTCGGTGCAAAACGGATCATCCCCCAGCTCTTGGATCACGGCGGTGATCGCCATCGCGGGCTCATCAAAGCTCGTCGCGATGTCCGCGTTTTCAAACCGCGCGGCGTCTACAATGTCTGCCCAGTGGATCATCTGCGCGAGGTTGGGCGCCTCCCACTGAAACTGTTCTCGCAGAATATCGGCGATAAACTTCGTGCACGAGCCGTACGTCCCGTCATGAAACTTTTTGTTCGTCGGGTCCGAGCTGAAATGCTCTTTCGAGCCAGCTTCTTGAAATGCGCTCACATGGTGATCGAAGTACCACGTGAGCAAGGGGCTCTTGGTGTAGCGAAAATCCAAGATCGCGTTGACCGCGCCTTCTTTGAGCTTGTCGCCCGGAGGTGGGGCGTTGGGCTCATACGCAAGACCGCGAAAGACAAACTGCTTCGCGTTTTCGCGCTCGCGCAGGTACTTGGCAAAGATCGCCGCACTACATGCGCCGTCAAAACAATGCCCGTGGTGGGCTATGACTACTTCACTCACTGAGAGTGACTCTACTCAGAACGGCGGAGGATATGAAAGCCAAACTCAGTCTCGACGATTCCGCTGGTTTGGCCGACATTGAGCCCAAACGCCGCGTCGTCAAACGCACGAACCATCCGTCCGCGTGGAAAACGCCCTAAATCACCCGCCCGGGCAGCGCCGCCTGGCTCATCGGTGTACGCTCGTACCACGTCTTCAAACGGTCGCCCGCTCTGAATTAACGCCAGCGCCTCCTCTGCCCGTGTCCTCGCCTCGTCCCTTGTTCGGGTCACTCCGGCCGGAACTCTCGGCGAATCCAAATGCATCACCAACAAGTGTGCGACATGCACTTCACGCGGCCCGCCAATATACACCGCACGTCGCGACCCACTCGCGGTGCTGCGCGCGTAGACCTCTTCACGCGCGACGCCTTGAGCGACCAACGCTTGCGCTTCTCTCAGCGCGCGATCAATGGCTTGCGTAAACTCTTCTGCCGGTCGCGCCCCCACCATGCGTCGTCCGTTGATAAAAACCGTCGGAGTCCCATCGACGCCAAGCTCTGTGGCGAGGCGCAAATCTCGATCGATGTTATCTCTGTGATTTTGCTGACTCAACGAAGCTGCAAGCAGCTGGCCATCCAAGTGCAGCGTCGTCCCATAGCTCAACAGCGCATCGCGATCCAACGCGTCTGAGTGCATAAACAATAAGTCATGCGCGCGATAAAATCCCGCGTCGCCTTGCTGTGTGCGCGCTTCTTCAGCGAGCATCGCGGCGTCCACAGCGTGCTCGTGTCGTGCGCCTGGCATGTGACGAAACACCACCCGTAGCTCTCGCCCATAGCGCGCGACCATTGCGTCCAGTGTGGGCCTAAATCGCTGACAAAATCCGCACTCAAAGTCCGAAAAGACCACCATCGTGACCAGCGCATCGGCCGCTCCTCGTACGGGCGCGCCCGCAATGCTGACCAAGTGAACCGCGTTGAGATCAAATGGAACCGTTGGCTCCTCGGGCCGATCTTCTGGCTCTGGCTCGACCGGATCCGCCACCATGGACGCGTACACTGTCTCGCGAGCAGTGATGGTGCGGGCTCTGGCCAACACGCGATCAAGTACGCGGACAAAGTGCGAAAAGCGCTTGGCGCCGAGGACGATGGTTCCGTTGACAAAGGTGTTGGGTGCCCCTGAGGTCCCCAGGGTGCGCGCGAGCGCCATGTCGCGCTCGAGTCGGGCTTGGTGCGTGTGCTGTGCTAATTCACTGCGAAATCGCGGGACATCAAGCCCTGCCTCGCCAGCGTATCGCTCAAGATCCGCAGGCTCAAGGGCGTCTTGGTGCGCGAAGAGCAGATCGTGAAAGGGCCAGAATTTTCCCTGGGCTTGCGCGGCAATCGCGGCCTCTGCAGCGAGACGTGCGTGAGGGTGGCGCGACAGTGGCATGTGCTTAAACACCACGCGCACATCGTTGGGATAGCGCTCGCGGATCACGGCCATGGTGTTGGCGAGGCGTTGACAATAGGGGCACTCAAAATCCGAGAACACCACCATCGTCGCCAGCGCTGAGGCCGGTCCATGCGACGGAGAGTCCTCCACCGGAATCCTCTCGCTCTCACCCATCGCCGCGAGGGTCAGCGCGTTTGGATCGCTCGCGCTCCCAGAGCTGTGAGCCCCCATCCCTGAGCTCGCGGTGGGCTCTTCGAGGGGACTACCATCGGTGTTCACTCGCATGGAGGCGCACCCGGTCAGCAAGACGCACAAGAGCGCGAAAAAAAGTGCGCTCAATTGCGCGGCACTAAGTGTAAACGATGAGCGAAATGACAAGCGATTCATGACCGAGATAACATCCTTTGCGCCGCCGGAACGACGAAGTGGGCCACCGTCAACGAGACGGTATCAATCAGTGTGTGTGCCACAATAGCGGGCCAGAGTGAGCGCCAGTACGCCGCGCATGCTCCGAATACCACCCCCGCGAAAAGCGTCTGTGCGACCCCAATGGGGCCTTGATACCAGTGCCCAGCGCCAAAGAGCACCGCACCCATAAGTACCGCGAAAAATCTCTGCCACCCAGAGGGCTGATCGGTCCCGCAAATCACACGACTCACGCGGCTCTGAATCAGCCCGCGAACGAGCAACTCTTCGTACAGTCCGGCAGCGACAGCGCAGGGCAAAATGAGCGCGATGGGCATGCGAACAAACTCGCCGAGGACCTGCGTTTTTTGCGCGACCATGTGCGCGCGGCTCGGACCGCGAATGAGCAGCATCACTGCCAACGCGAGCGGTAGCTGAAGAACGTACACACCCACCACGGTGAGCAGCCCGCGCCCAAGCTCGCGCCACACTCGGGTTGGCCGCTCAAATCCCACGCTCGCGGCGG
>JANNCG010000643.1:0-2436 GCA_031386385.1 Myxococcales bacterium | reverse complement strand
GTGGTGATCGTGGGCTCTGGCTCCGGCGGGGCACCGGTCGCAGCGACGCTAGCTGAGGCTGGTTTTTCAGTGGTGGTTCTCGAAGAGGGACCCAATGTTTCGGGCGAGCAACACGGGCAGATGAGGCAGAGCGAGTCCCTTCGGTACGTGTGGCGTGACGCGGCGATGACCCTCGCTGTTGGCCTTGGAGATTCGCCGAGCATCAACGTGACAGCGGGCCGGATGATCGGCGGATCGTCGGCGATCACAGGGGGCGTTTGCTATCGCGCGCCCGAAGCTGTGCTCGCGCGTTGGGCCGAAGAGCTTGGGATCAGCGATCTTCATCCCGACGCGATGGCGAAGTGGTTTGATCAAGTCGCGACTGACGTTCATATCCGTGACGTCCCTGAGTCGATGCGGTCCAAGAGCACAACGCTGTTTGCCGAGGGCGGAAAGAATCTTGGCCTCGAGTTTCATTCGATGCAGCGAAATACCAGGGGATGTGATGGTTGTGGTCGATGCAATTTTGGCTGCCCGCACTGCGCCAAGATCAGCGTTGATCGCAGCTACTTGCCCCGCGCGGTCGCCGCCGGCGCTCAAATTTGGAGCGATTGTCTCGTTGAGCGTATCGAGTTTGAGCGTGGCCGCGCTGTGGGTATCAGTGGTCGACTGTTGGACGGCGAGTTTGGACGCACGCAGTCTGCGCTGAGGGTGCGAGCCAAACAAGTTGTCATCGCTGCGGGGGCGATGTACTCGCCAAGGCTGCTGCGCAGAAGTGGGCTGGGTCGGCGGTCAAACTCACTTGGCAAAAACCTGACGCTACATCCCAGCTTTCGGGTGATGGGTAGATTTGATGAGCCTGTGCGTGGTTGGGAGGGTGCGCTGCAGAGTGCGTATAGCAAAGCGTACGAAGAGGACGGGATGATCCTCAATAGCGTTTTTATTCCGAATGGCATCTTGGCGGCGACGGTCCCAGGATTTGGTCCCACACACGCACGCATTCGATCACAGGTCGATCACCTCGCGATCTTCGGCGGGATGCTGCACGACGATCCAGGTGGGCGAATCTGGCCGTTTTTTGGCCGTGAACCGCTGTTGACGTACCGCATGAGTCCTCAGGATCGCGCGAAGATTCCTGTGCTGTTGCGACGGATGGCCAAGATTTTTTTTGCGGCAGGTGCCAAAGAGGTCTTTCTGCCGGTATTTGGTCTTGATGGAGTCACGCCCGATCAGCTCGACTCGATCGACCTTGAGCGCGTTCATGGTCGCAAGATCGAGTGCAGCTCACAGCACCCGCTTGGCACTTGTCACCTTGGGTCGACACCCGAAGCGAGCGTTGTTGATCCAAATGGCAAGGTGTGGGAAGCACCCAACGTCTACGTGGCCGACGGAAGCATCTTGCCCACCAGCCTCGGAGTTAACCCTCAATGGACCATCATGGCGATGGCGATGCGGATCGCGAACAAGATTCAGGAGCAGATGAAATCGTGAATTTTCAGCCTAAACAGTTATCTGGTCGCGGGCCGGTGCTGCGCTGTCTACGCTCTTTGGCGATCCTGCTCGTGGCTGGGTGCTCGCCGACGATGCAGCTCGAAGACGGAGTCGCTGGTGACGGCGCTTTCGCGGACGGCGTTGTGACAGATCGCGGGCCCCGTGACACGGGCGTCGATTTTTTTGACGCAGTCGAGCCGATGAATCGGCGCGATGGGTCTGTGACAATCGATGTCCCCAATCCCACAACGTGTGAGGGTTGGTGTGTAAATTTGCTGGTAGAATGTGCTACGCCTGCTGCGGTAGCTGCATCTGTGTGCGACGCGCGATGTGCGACACTGATGAACCCAAACAGCGCGATTCAGTGTCTGCGTGAGGCGCGTTGCACGGACCTATCCAACGCGGTGGCGCGAGGTGTTTCGTTCTGTGGGCTTGACCCAGTGCTCGACTCTGGTGTGCGTCCAGATGTGCCGAATCCGCGAGATGTGCCGACGGATATTCCAAACGCACGTGACGTCCCAAATCCGCGAGATGTGCCGACGGACATCCCGAGTGCCCGTGACGTCCCCACCGATATCCCCAACGCGCGAGACGTACCGACGGACATCCCAAACGCCCGTGATGTACCGACGGATATTCGTGGCTGATGGAGAGTGCCAACCCGATTGAAGTGTTCGACGTCGTAAAGCACTTTGACAAAAAACCGGCTCTTGATGGCGCACGCTTTACGGTCCCGGTCGGTCAGCGCACTTGTCTCTTAGGCCCAAACGGCGCGGGAAAAACCACGCTCATTCGTATTCTCATTGGCGCCATGTCGCCCAACAGCGGACGCGCGTTGCTGTTCGGAGCTGAGCCCTCGAGCGCTGCCTGGCTCACTGCCCGTCGGCGAGTGGGGGTTGTTCCGCAGTTGCCAGGGATGTATCGGGATTTGTCGGGTCGCGAGTACCTGCAGCTCGTGCGTGGTGT
>JANNCG010000634.1:0-3018 GCA_031386385.1 Myxococcales bacterium | reverse complement strand
AGCGTGCTGGATGTTCCGATGGGAGTCGACACCATTCGTGGTGTTGGCTCAATGCTCGGAACCTGCTGCGCCACAGCCTTCGACGAGACCACCGACGTGGTCCGCCTCGCAGAAAACCTCATGCTCTTTTACAAACATGAGTCCTGCGGTCAGTGCACACCTTGTCGCGAGGGAACAGGCTGGATGGCCAGCCTTTGTACAAAAATTGCCGAGGGTCACGCGACCAAAGAAGACCTCAGCAATTTGTACGACGTCGCGAACAACATTTTGGGCAACACCATCTGCGCTCTCGGCGACGGTGCCGCGATGCCGATGTTGGGCTTTTTGCAGAAATATCGGGACGACTTTGAAGCGCGTGTAGTGAGTGCTGCAGGCGCAAAAGTCACGGCCAGCAAGTCCCATCACGATGCGCACTCGCACTCGTAGTTAACAAGAGTTTCATTCATGAACCCTCAATTCAGACCCCCATCCACGAAGCTCGAGATCATCGTCTTCGTTTTCTTCGCGACCCTCGCGATAGTGGGTGCACTTTCAACGGTACTTTCGCGCAATCCGATTCGCGCGGCCGTTTGACTCTTTGTGCACATCGTGGCGCTCGCAGCGTTGTACCTCAATCTCGGCGCTCACTTTTTAGGCGTTATCCAGCTGTTGGTTTACGCGGGCGCTGTGGTCGTGCTCTTTGTCTTTGTCATCATGCTCCTCGGTCCAGCGGCAAACTCGCCGCGTGATGGGCGAGGGGTGTTTGGCAGAGCTGTCGCGATCGTTATGATGGTGATTGTGGGTGGATTTGTGGTGGACACCGTTCGTTCGGTCCAGCGCTTCATGCCCGAGCGGACCGACGCGTACGGAACCATGAACGCCGTGGGAAGCTATCTGTTTACCCGTGGTGTGATTCCGTTCGAAATGATTGGAATTACCCTGACCATCGCGGTGGTTGGAGCGTTCGCAATTGCCCGTGGCAAGCACGAACGTCGCAACCTCGCGGACCCCGACCCAGAGAGCCCAGAAAAGCTTCCTGAGACCACCTCTGTCAGCAAGGGAGCGCACTGATGAAGACCATTGAGCTCGCCCATTATCTCGTGCTGTCTGGAATTTTATTCTCCATTGGCTCGATTGGCTTCTTGGTTCGACGCAACTCTCTGGTTGCGTTGATGTGCATTGAGCTGATGCTCAACGCAGTCAACTTGACGTTGGTGGCGTTTAATCGTTGGCAGCCCGCCGGTGTCGGCCAACAGCTCCCGCATCACGGACAAGTGTTTGCGTTTTTTGTGATCGCAGTGGCCGCCGCTGAAGCAGCGCTGGGCCTTGCGATTGTTCTCTCTCTGTACCGGATTCGCAAAGTGGTTCGCGTTGATGACGCCAACCTGATGAAGGAATGATCGAATGAGTGCCCTCCTACAGAGCCTTGCTCAAAGCTCAAGCGTGCAAATCCAAAATTTGGTGCATGCGTCGCAGAATCGCTACGCGGTTCTCGGTTTGATTCTACTTTGTCCGCTGATTGGCGCGATCATCAACGGTTTTTTCGGAAAGCGAATTGGTCGCGAAGGTGTCTACATCACCGGCGTCGCAACCGTTGGAATGAGCTTTCTGTTCTCAATCTTCGCGTACTTCACCCTCTTCAAGATGGCGCACGCGCCGGTTGTTGAAGGCGAGATGCACGGCCCTGCTCAACTGAGCTTTGTGTTCTGGGATTGGTTTCGCGCGCCCACCGGATCTGGCATCGTCCAGCTTCGTTTGCGTTACGTTTTGGATGAACTCTCGGGCGTCATGCTCTTGGTCGTCACGGGCGTTGGGACGCTGATTCACTTGTACTCGACGGGCTATATGAGCCACGACGAAGGGTACTCGCGATACTTTGCATACCTCAACCTGTTTATGTTCTCGATGCTCAACCTCATCCTCGGAGACAGCATGGTGTTGCTGTTCGTTGGCTGGGAAGGCGTGGGGCTTTGTTCGTATTTGCTGATCGGTTTTTGGTTTACCAACACCCAGTATGCAACTGCGGGACGCAAAGCGTTTATCGTCAATCGCATCGGCGACGTGGGCGTGATCCTCGGGATGACGATCCTCGCATGGAAAACAGGCGCCTACGAGTTTGGCAAGATGGCGCAAAATCTCTCAGTTGAGGGATCCACTGCGTTGTCCGCCCTCTCTGAGAAGCCCGAGTTCGCTGACGTCGTCGCCTACTTTTTGAGCTTCGGGAGCACCGGGCTGTACGACTTTTGGATGAAGATCCTCCCGGAGTTTACCTGGGGCGGGATCGCGTGTTTCTTTCTGTTTGTAGGATGCACGGGCAAGAGCGCGCAGCTTCCGTTGTTTGTTTGGCTGCCAGACGCAATGGCTGGACCCACGCCTGTTTCTGCTCTCATTCACGCAGCAACGATGGTCACCGCCGGTGTCTATCTGCTCTGTCGTCTGTCATTTGTGTTTGTAAGCTTTCCGTCTGTGATGGCCGTCATTGCCGTCACTGGCGCGCTCACTGCGCTGTTTGCAGCGACGATCGCGTTGGTTCAAAACGAGCTGAAAAAGGTCCTCGCGTACAGCACTGTAAGCCAACTCGGCTTCATGTTTGCTGGCTGCGGAGTCGGCGCATTTTCTGCTGGGTTGTTTCATGTTTACACGCACGCAATGTTTAAGGCGTGCTTGTTCTTGGGCGCCGGCGCGGTCATGCATGCGTGCCGAGACAATCAAGATCTCCGCAAGCTTGGTGGTCTCCGCGAGCACATCCCACACACGTTTCGGACGTTTCTCGTAGCGACGCTCGCTATCATTGGGACGCCGTTTATCACCGCTGGCTTTTACTCAAAAGATGAGTTGTTGTTTCGCGCGCTTGCGTCGCAGAACAGCAATCACTTGTGGGTCGGAAAGTTCGTCTTCGCTGTCCTGGTGATCTCGGCGACGTTGACGGCGTTCTACATGTGTCGTCTGTTGTTCTTGACCTTTTTTGGCGAGTTCAAGGGTTGGTCTCTGAAAAAAGAGGACTACCCAGATCACGCTGAAAAAGATCACGGTCATGAC
>JANNCG010000633.1:0-2029 GCA_031386385.1 Myxococcales bacterium | reverse complement strand
TCACGCACAATTCGACCACGCGGCGATGCTCATCATGGCGGAGGGTGGCGGTTTTCGAAATGACCGCCAGGGGGTCTGGCTCAAAAAATCAAAAATGCCTGCAATTTTTCACATAAGACATTTTGAAACGCGTTGGCACTGCGCGAGCATTGTCTTGGCTTGACCGACGAGCCGAATGCAAAAGTGAAAGGTTCACCTTTGCGGTTCGAACGGTCAGAGGAAGTAACACAAATGATTAACGACATCTCAAACACAACCCGCATCGGAAACCCCACCAGCGCCCAGACCGGCGCCCGCAAGATCGTCTACGCCGTGAGTGAGCGCAACGACAAGAGCTGGTGGACCAAAATTGGCGTCGCGTTCGTCAATAAAGACGGCTCGCTCAGCGTGCGCCTAGACGCCGTCCCAGTGAACGGAACTTTGCAAATTCGCGACGAGGATACGAGCAATCGTCGCACCGGAGAAGGCCAATGAAGACCTCCGTATCACAACCGGAGTGGGACGAGCTCACGGCAGTCCCGACCCGCACCAAGGCGGGCACACTCCGCGACAGAGCGTACACCATCATCCAGCAAAAACCCTGGCTGAGTGCGCTGCTCATTGGGATGATTCTCTCGGTTATCACCGTCGGGACCATCGCCTCGGCGCAGTCACGAGCACGCCCTGCGGTCTCGCCCGGAGCGCCAACAAACTCGGCCGTGGTGGCACCGACTAGTTTGGCTGCAGTTGCGTCGCTCAACGACCGTGCGAGCGCTGCGCCCAGGTCGACTCAATCAACGATCGCAACACCTTCTGAGGGCGTGGTCAACATCAACACCGCGAGTGAAGAAGAGCTCCAGCGGTTGCCAGGGATCGGTCCCTCGCGCGCTACGGCCATTGTGGCGCTGCGAACCCGGGTGCAACGGTTTCGCGGAACCGATGACCTCATTCGTATCCGAGGGATTGGTCGCGTGAGCTTTCGTCGACTGCGCCCTTATCTCACGCTGACCGGCGAAACAACGCTCTTGTCACGACCCGGACGAGCGCGCCCCGCAGAATCCAACGACTCGGTGCAATGAGGGCTTGCCCAAAGGGCCTGTGTTGGGGTGGATTCGCCGCGTGCTTGTTCTCGCAGTCTGCGCCTCAATGATCGGCCTCGCTCTTGGAGCGGCCAGCTATGTCATTGGACGGGGGCGGGGGCAGGCGGCGCTTGATGGGCTCACTTTGGGTGCGATTCCGCTGGTGATTGCGCTGCAAGTGGTGCCCCATGTGTACGAGTCCGTAGGGAGACTCGCGTTTGTCTCGCTCGGGATTGGCTTCGCGGTTCTCACCGTGGCTGATCGCGTGGGACACTCTGTGGGTGAGTCTGCGGGGCGGGCGGTGCTGTTTCCGACGATGTTGGTCCATGGGCTGGCCGATGGCGCAGCGCTCGCGTTGGCCACGAGTGCGGGTGGCAGGTCGGGGACTAACTTCGCGCTCATTTTGGCCGTCCTTGTGCATCGTGTCCCTGAGGGACTGCTGCTCACGGGCGCATTTTATCGGGCGCTCGGAGCGCGCAAGACGGCTGTGCGTCTCGGGATGCTCGCCCTCGCCACTGTTGTTGGCGCAGGGCTCGGGGGAGCGTTGTTGCGGGTTGTGTCGGACGCGTGGCTGGACGCCGTAGTGGCTTTTGGCGTGGGGGCGATGTTGCGATTTGCGTTGCACTCCCACGACGCTCCACCGGTCACACAGCGTGCAAAGAGCGCCGCAGGTGTGGCATTTTTACTTGGAATTTTATTCATATTATTGATTCCCAATCCAGAGAGCGTGCTGCGCCGAGCGCAACCGATGGAGCTGTCTGTCGCGCGCAGCTTTCTTCCGCTCTTCGTCGAAACAGCCCCGGCGCTCGCGCTCGCGTGCGTGTTTTCGTCCCTGCTCCATTGGCTCGGTCGTCGCGACGGTCGCGCTGAGATGCCTCCCTGGCGAGCGTTTGCTCAGCGCGTGTTTTCTCCCGAGGTCCTGGCGCTGTCGGTTGGGTGGTTTGGAGTGAACTTTACGGCGGTTCAGCTGC
>JANNCG010000575.1:0-4892 GCA_031386385.1 Myxococcales bacterium | reverse complement strand
GGAGCCGCACCCACATTGAGGTCGTCCCAAAACACCGCCATCGCGCCTGTCGGAGCCACTGCGCTCGGAAGCATGACGTCATCAAACGAGTCACTCGGCGTGTCTCCCATCACGCCAAGCTGCGCAAGCCCGTTGGTGTTGGCAGCCCAGTGAGTCACCGCCACTCGGTGATAGTTGAATGCAAATGGCAGTGCCACAAACCCACTCACAGCGTCGTCGTCAACGACCATAGGGTTGCGGATCGCCATTGAGACATCGTCACAGCTCGCGACCGCCGCGGGCACCATCGTGTATGCCGCGTTGGGGGCCGACATAGACGCAGTGAGCGCAAATGTGCCCACATTATCAATGTCCGTTGAACCCACAGAGACAAACACAGTGACGGGGTTCATCGTGCTGTTGCGCACCATCGCGCTGAATGTGCCCGTGCCTGTGCAAACATCTTGGCTCGCACACGAGTTAAATACGCGCACAAACGGCGTCCATGCAGGCATCCCCGACGGGATGGCCGTAAACGTCGCGCTGGTGAGCGCGGGAATCTGAAAAGAATAATACAACTCAGGACCGTTGTTAAATCCCAGGCACATGTTGGGTGCGACATCGGCGCCCGTGAGGTTGGTGTAGCCGTTGACAACCACACCAGGCATGAGGGGCAAGGCGCCTGCGCACGTGGCGTTGGCAGCGAGAGTGACTGTCTGTAAGGTCAGGGTGACCATTCCACCCGTGGCGAGGGCAGCTGGGCCAAACTCATCAAGGAGCACGAAGTACTCGCCCGCGGGCAGTGTGCGACGAATCAACGAGTTGGTCGCAGGTCCTGAGTCGTCATCGCAGGCCGCTTCAGAGGCCGAGCTCGCACAGTTGCCTCGGATCGCGAGAACGGTGTCAGTGTTCGGGTCCATGGCATTGGCGCGCAAAACGATGGTGGTCTCAGCCACAAGGGTGAGCCTGAAGATCCGCTCAGATCCACCAGTGCCCAGTCGACAGCTTGTGGCTGGGTTTGTTCCGCCCACGCCCATCGCGTTGAGCGAGGTCATCACCGTCGTGGTCATTCCCGCTGCTGGGACTGCCAGCGCAGCGGGCTCAACCATCAGCCCACAGCCCGGTGCCGGGCGCACATCACTCGGGACGTCCACTCCGGACGGAACATCACGTTGCGCATTGGGGACGTCGAAGTTCGGCACATCCAAATCGGGGACATCTGGATTGGCCACATCCACACTGGGCACGTCGGTGTCGGGCACAAATGTGTCATCTGGCAGCACAAACGTGTCATCCACCGGAGCCACAAACGTGTCCGTCCGAGAGACAAACGTGTCCACAGTTGGGCGAAACGTGTCGTCCCCAAGCGGGCGAAACGTATCGTCTATGATTGGGACATCCATCCCCGCATCCATCGCCGGCGGTGGAGAACAAGCGCCCACAGCGGTCACCATCGCGATCATCGCGACGTAACCGTACTTAAGCCATTTCGACCGACACATTGCGAATCGTAGTCCTCAGCTGTCGCCGTCGACGAACAAACTACTCGTTCGCGAAGCGCTCAAGAGACCCTACGTGAATCCTCACGGATCGCAATGCTCTATGGGTTTGGCGTCCAGCGAATCATGTTGGTCACAGGCATTGAGCCCGCGCCGATGGCGTTGAGCAGGTTGTTCGAGAACATTTGTCCCTGCATACGATCACGAGACTGAAGACCAATGGTCGCCTCAGTTCCAGTATGGCGCGTGCTGGCGTTGCCCATGACACCAGTCATTGCACAGTAGTGATACTCAATCACGTTGGTCGTCTCGAACAGCTTCACTTGATACCGCAGTGAGTTTGCGGCGCCAAAACTCTCGACGTTCCACTCAGTCACGAAGCGACGATTTGGCATCGCACCGAGCACCTGTTGGCGCACTCCTTGTGGATTTGCGCGGACAAATTGATCGTCCCAAAACACCGCGACGATACCAGTAGGACCAGCTGCAGCTGGAAGCGCTAGGTTGGTCAACGCACTCGCCGACGTGTCACCCATCACACCGAGCTGCAAGAATCCGTTCGTACTTGCCGCAAAGTGCGTTGCCGCCACACGATGATACGTGAAAGCAAACGGCAATGCTGCAAACGGCGTGGCGACGTCGTCACCCACCAATACAGCGTCGCGCATGACCATTCCCAGATCGTCGCAGCTCGCCATCGCCATCGGAGCCATGGTGTAGGCCGTGTTTGGAATCATCGCCGTGGTCGCGGTGAGAGCAAATGCACCGCCATTGTCAACTGCGCTTGATCCCACTGTGACAAACACGGTCACTGGGTTCATCGTCGCGTTGCGCAACATGGCGTTGCCTGAGCCCGTTGCAGTACAAACGTCTTGGCTCGCACATGCGTTGAACACGCGAACAAACGGCGTCCACGCAGGCATACCCGACGGAACGGCTGTAAACGTCGCCGAAGAGTTTGCCGGAATCGTGAATGAATAATATAGCTCAGGACCACTGTTAAAGGCCGAGCACATGTTCGGAGCGAGCTCTCCACCTGTAAGGTTGGTGTTGCCGTTTGCAGCCACACCGGCCATGAGCGGGATAGCCCCTGCGCACGTGGCGTTGGCAGCAGGCGTGACCGTCTGCAGCGTTAGTGTGACTGGGCCGCCAGCTGCATCTGCGGGTGCAACAGCATACTCATCGAGCACAACAAAGTAGTCGCCTGCAGGGAGTGTGCGCCGGATCAGCGAGTTGGTCCCCGGGCCCGAGTCGTCATCGCAAGCGGCTTCGGTAGCCGAGCTCGCACAGTTGCGTCGGATCGCGAGAATGGTATCGGTGCCGGCGTTCATCGCCGTCGCAGCCAAGATAACGGTGGTCGGTGCAGCGAGAGTGAGTCTGAAGATACGCTCAGATCCACGTGCGTCTGCCTGGCAGCTTGTGCCAGCGTTCATCCCGCCCATGCCCATGGCGTTGAGCGTGGTCATCACGGTGGTGGTCATCCCTGCGGCCGGGACTGCGAGCGCAGCCGGCTCAACCATCAGACCGCAGCCTGGTGCTGGGGGCACATCACTTGGAACATCTACACCCGGCGGAACATCTGGTCGTGGGTTAGGGACATCCACGTTGGGCACGTCGAAATTGGGGACGTCGAAGTTTGGTACATCTGCGTTGGGGACGTCGGCGTTGGGCACATCTGCTGGAGGCACAAACGTGTCATCGACTGGAGGGACGAATGTATCAGCCGGAGGCATAAACGTATCTGCGGGCGGAACAAACGTGTCCACTACTGGGCGAAAGGTGTCCGCCCGAAAGGTGTCCGTCATGTTTGCGTTGGGGACATCCACGCCAGCATCTCCAGCCGGCGGTGGCGAACAAGCGCTCGCTGCGATCACCGTCGCAACCATTCCGACATAACCGCACTTCAGCAATTTCAATCGACTCATTTTATCAGAGCTTCCTTTGAACTTCATAAGGGCCCAGGTTTTCGCCTGGACTTTCGTTTCGAAAACTTCAGGAAAGTACCGAAACTGTCACAAAGTGCAAGCACAACGTAACTCATTGGTCACTGCGCAAAATCCCTCCCATATCGCCCCCCATCAATGGCTAAAGCTCATACAATCAAGTGTCTATGTCAGTGTTACCCGACCAACTCAGGAGGCACCTGCGGTCCTCCCACACAGTATTCGCGGCTCCAAACATAAGGTGTCCCTGAGTCCTGAATGCCGGCTTGGGTGTAGGGGACACACGTCGCGCGACCACAGCAAGACTGACCCAGTCCACAGCGAACAGGCTCGCTGCATGGCGTGTTGACCACTCCTGGGTTTGCGCACTGAGCCACCGCCGTCGGCGTCGCGGGTGCCCCGTCGGCTTGTGGTTGTGCACCACCGTCGGCACTACAGTCCATGGATGGCGTTGTGCAAAAGGCAAACTGTGTTGCCCCAAGCGCCGGAAGCAGCGCAAGCAATCGGGTGAAGCAGAGCGCACGCGATGCTGGAGTTTTATTTGTGTTCACTGAAGGTCCTTCCAATACTTATTCGTGATGCGATCACAATACGCCATGAGATTTTTTTGTGCGAGCAGATGCGATTTGACCTCTGAATCCCCAGGAAAAGCTCGCGTCCCCGAGAAAAAAGCGTAGATGCTCGCGTCGACGGTGGTGGGACTGTCGCCGTGAAAATAGAGCTTGTCTCCGAGCAGCTCAGCCACGGCGTTGATGTCTGCAATCCCAAATCGATTGACCTCTGCAAAGGTGTGGCGCCCGGTCCCTTGGGTCTTTAAGTTCTTTCGCACGCTTCGCACAATCAGCGGAAACGCCCATTTGATTGCCCCAGGCAACACCTTCACAAACTGCTCGCGTTGGTGTGAGTGGGTGTGCTCGCTATTCCATCGCAGGGACATCATGACGAAGTAGAAAGCCTCGTCCAACATTCGCCGCACACAATGGCTGACCGCTCGCTGGGATGCGGTCAGGTTGTGGTCCAAACCTGGCGCCTTGAGCGTCTCGAGTCTCTCAATGATCAGCTGCGAATCGCCCATGTATTCGTCAGCGATTTTGACATAGGGGATCTTGCCCTTCGGAGCCTTGGGCATATTCGCCGCCTTCACGTCGTGAGGGATCTCTGCAAAACGCATATACGTCTCAAGCTTCGAGCAAAACGGTGAGAGGTTGGGCGTATTCCATGGGCGTGAGGGTGGCTGATACAACGTGATGGTCGGGAGAGTCGTCATTGTGTGTTAGTGATCTTGGCTAGAGGGTGGCGAAGATGAGCTCGTCGAATCTGGACTGCCTGCGTTGGTACTACTCGCAACCGCAGGTGTCCAGCCAGGCCCAGAGAACATTCGATGAAGGGCTTCACCGATGGACTTGGCGCGCCACACATCGCGGGCGATCGCTGCGTATTCGTGAAAAGCGATGGTCCCAAGGTTGAAAGA
>JANNCG010000579.1:0-2185 GCA_031386385.1 Myxococcales bacterium | reverse complement strand
TGAGATTCCCGCTCGACCACAAGCGCACATAGCGTCGGGTGACGGTCCTGCTCGCAGTCCACAGCTCGACAAACTTCTCCTGCACATAGGGGGCGAGCTGCAGCGCAAAATCTTTTGGTAGCGCAAGCGCCTTGATCAACTCGAACACATCGACAATATCCTTCATGCGATCAACATTGGTCATCCCCGACGCGAGCTTCATCTCAACAAGGCACTGCAAGCTCACGAAATGGATCCCATCGTGCACGACTGTGACCGCCGAGGGATCAGGAAAAGCAACGGGCTTTGGCTTACCATCCCCCGGAAAGTCTCCGGTCACAAGGAACTCGATTTTGACACCCAAATCCGTGTCGCGAAGATGTTTGCTTTTAGGAAACGGCCGAAGGTACCCGAGTCCCTCTAACTGGCTGTGAATGGCGGCCAAACCTTCTCGGGTCACCAAGATATCGACGTCCTCAGTGAAGCGCCGGTGGCCATGCCTGAAGAGCGCCATGCCTCCCACGACCGCATAAGGAATCCCCAGCGAATTGAGGCGTTCTGCGATCTTAAGCAGCGCCTGCTGCACCGCGCCTTTGCCTTCGAAAAATTGACTCCCTTCGCTCATCGCCCACTCGCCGTCCCGCGACATCCGCTGTTCATAGGTCACTGCTCCTGCTGCGCGAATTGTGTGGAGTGGTTGTTCGCGCTCAGACATGTTAACTGAAACGATACCGCGATTTTCGCCTGGTAGCCACCCGTCATGAGCAGCACATTTTCTGCGATTGCGACTCGACTGCACGACGCTGTCCTCGCCCCTCAGCGCTCGATTGCCGAAAAGTCGTTGTTGTGTGACCGCCTCGTACGCGTAACACCATGCCTTTCGGTTGCGTCTGGTTTTTCGCAGGCCGAGCTCTCTCGCGAATCCCCCGAGCTGCGCCGACTGCAGCTCTGGATCAACATCGTCGCCGAAGTTGAGTATACCGAGAATGCCGAGCGATTTTTGCATTCACTCAACGGCGCACGGTGGGACAATCGCCATGCGTCTCGACTGCTGCACGCGAACGGGCTCGGGCTAAGATCAAAGCCACTTGGTCGCGAGATCGAGGCTGCGGTGAGTTTGTCGGGGCCCGCTGAGATCTCCTACTTTGCGCGCTCACACTCTGCGCAAATCTGCCAGGCATCCGAAAGCATAGAGCGTTGCGCGCTGGGTTATCTCACTCAGAACGCTCGAGCAGAAGACTCGTTTAGCTGCGCCATGCTCTTTGACGTCTATCGTCACTATCCCTCGCCGCTGTTGTTGAATGAGGCGCGCTTGAGTGAAGCTTCGCTCGACGAAATTCTCTCAGCGAGTGCAGCGCTGCGTGGACGCCAGCGGGTCCTACGGCGCGACAGTCGCAGAGTCGTGGAGAGTGGGTGTCTTCAGTTCCTCGCCGCCGCAGATCGCGCGATGCTTTGCTGGCAATGGAATCGCGAGGCCTTTGAGGACCAATGGGAGTGTTGCCTAGCGTACGACTCTGCGATCCTGCACGAATTTGTGAACCTACGCGTTCTCACACCAGCGGAGGCAAGTGATGTTCAAGAGATTCAGAGAGCAATGTCACTCAGCGACGAAGCTTCGCCCATTTCGTTTAGCGCTCTGTCGTTGATGGAGGGCTTTCAACGCAGACCGTTGTGGTCCTGGCTGCACTATGTGCATTCGTGACACCCGCCCCGACCGCCACCCTGCGCCAGTTGGTGGGGAGTTAGGGGGCTTCGGATCGTGGCGTGGTCCGTGCGCCACGGTGTTTCGTTGGGTCGTCGCCCAAAGATCCGCACTTCTCTGCAACGGGCGACAAATGCGCGACAAATGCGAGACGCATGCGGTGGTTTGTTCTGTCGCACTCACTCGTTTAGTGTGTAAACTTCCACTGCAAAACAAATGATACCCAACACCCTGCACAACGCTCTCACACGATCCGTGTACGCGTTTGCGCTCTTCACGGCGCTGTACACAAACGGCTGCACCAAACGAAGCCACCAAGCAACGCAAACCACCACCGATGGCAACGCCGAGCAAGCGCTGGCAGAGCTGACCGTCGAGGCACTCTCGGGCATGATCGATCGCGGCGAGACCGTGGCGGTCTTCGACGCAAACAACCAGTCTCGGTACGAAGAGGGACACATCCCGGGCGCGACTCACGTGGTGGATCGCACAGTTGGAGCTGAG
>JANNCG010000553.1:0-5543 GCA_031386385.1 Myxococcales bacterium | reverse complement strand
GATTGACCCGCAGACGATTGTAGCCCTTGACGAAACGCGCCAAACACTCGACGTCGCCAGAGCCAAGATGGAGAACGTTCGCGCGGGAATTTCGGCGATATTGGTCGAAGGTCGCGGCGCCGCTGTCGCGCACGAGCTCGTCAGCCTGCTAAGATCACTCGAAGATCAAAGCGCAAACTAGCGGCCCGAATAGCGCGAGACGCCCCAGAAGGGCTGTCCGCGTCGGGCACCTAGCCAGAGGTACCCAACCTCGCGACCGTTGCGCTCGTACTTGCAGAAGCCAAGCATCGCGTCGCATTTGATATCCGGGCAGGTGTTGGAAGAGAAGGGCCCAAAAATCACTGAGGGGTCTGCGGCACCGCGCATTTCGGCGGCATTCATCCGGTGGACCCGACCGCGAAGGGGCTGGCCTGCGGTGTTGTAGTCAATCACCGTGAGCCCTGCGGATGGGACGAGCCCGGCGAGCTGTCTCGTGGTGCTTCGCCCGATTTGAGCGAGTGCCTGACAGGCCTGCTCATCCTCTTCGAACGCTGAGGGTGCGAAGCTCCGCAGGGCACGATCTGCGCCCGCGAGATCTTCGGCTTCGAGCACCGTTCTCATCGCGTCGAGGCGCGCAAAAGAGACACGATCCGTCGCGCTCGGGGGCCAAAAGAGCGTGGCAATTCCCACTGAATTTGTCGCCCCAATGCGGCCTACGGTGACAAATTCAGGCTGTGCATCTCCATCGACATCGCGGATGTCGATTGTGCGTGGACCCACCGTTAAGCCGCCAAGCGAGTCATCTTCAAAGCGCCTCGGTGCACGATCCGGAACCACAACATAGATATTCGACGTCCGCCGGTCTCCGCTGCGAGTGATAAAAGCTACGATCCGCGCCGGCCCACGGCTCGCACCCACCACGCGACCCTCAATGGGTCCTTCGAGCGCGACGCTTGTCGCAATGCGTCTGTCTGTCGCATCGTCAACGCGCTGCGCAGAGAGGCGCTCTTCAGTCGGTGGCAACTCGACACGCGGGGGTTGCTCAATCAATCCGGCGAGCACAGACGTTGGGCCCGAGCGCTTGAAGAGCGCCTGCGTCGCAACGGCCATCTCTGCGAGCGGTCGTCCACCTTCGCTCGGCGAAACACAACGCCAACCCTCATGACAATCCGAGCGATCCGCGATGCGACGGCCGATTGCCTCTCCGATTGACACGCGGTTGTTTGTCGGATCAAGTTGGGCGTGCAAATCCGAGAGCCGCTCATAAGCGCCCAGCTGCCAAGCGCGCACAACGGGGACGCTTTGCGTCGACGGCAAGACGCCAATCAGGCCGCGTGCGCCGGTTAAGATTCTCGCCAACAACGGCGTGACCGACTCTGATTCGGGGTCTGAATCCACCACGACATTGGCGAGTCGCTGATCCAAATCGCCGCGATCGGTTGCGCCGAGAAGGCCGCACTGCTCTGGGGACAGGTCGAGCGCGCTTGGCGGTCCGCTGCCCGGAAACGGGACCGCAAAAGTCACGAGGACCTCCGCGTTGGCGGGCATTTCGCCAGTGGCTAGCGTGCGACCCATCATCGCGACGATGCCACGATGGATCGTGGTCGCGGTAAACTTGACGCCCGCTGGGGTCCGGCGCACGCGATGTCTCTCAAGACGCCCGTTGGCGTTGAGCAGCAGCCAGACATCGGTGGCTTCTCGGTCTGTTCCGGTCGTGATGATAGCAACCCACTCACCATCATAGTCGTCTGAGCAGGTCGGAGCGCCGTGAAGTGTTACGACGCTTCCCAGCATTTGCCCTATCGCGGTGAGGATCGTTGGGGGGCAACTTTCGACGGAGCTCACATCAGGACGTCGCTCGACTCCCCTGAACCGCGCAGGCGGAAGATGTGCCGGAGCGTTCGGTGTGCGAGCGGCGCGTCGGCGAGCGGCCGCTTCAACCGATCCGGGATCAGTGATGGGATGGGTCCTCATGACGACTGCGGGAGGTGTGCAGTTTGTCAGCGAAACGAGTGACAAAATTCCACAGGTCGCCTGCCAAAACGCTGGACGATGAGCAAACCGAATGACGTTGGTCTCGCGGGAGGCAGAAGACATAAGAAAATTTCGGCGTATGGTACACTGCTTTGGTGTGAATTTGCTGATTTCTTCAAGCTGCCTCCAGATGTGTGTTGTTCGC
The DNA here is from genome assembly GCA_031386385.1 of Myxococcales bacterium. GTDB lineage: Bacteria > Myxococcota_A > Polyangia > Polyangiales > JANNCG01. Next base: position 3,385 of record JANNCG010000553.1, on the reverse strand, counting down.
GCGGTCTGATGTGTTAACAATGCCTCTAATTCAAAATGGCACGCGTAACGGTCGAGGACTGCCTCGATAAAGAAGACAATCGTTTTGCTCTCGTGATTTTGGCAGCTCAGCGAACTCGCCAGCTCATGAAGGGCGCGAGGTTGCTGCTCGAAGCTCACAAATACAAAAACAAGCCTTCAGTGCTTGCCCTGCGCGAGATCGCCGCTGGCAAAGTGAAGTTCTCAAGCTCTGTCCGTGAGTCAGTGGATGTCTACATCGCAGAGCAGAAGAATCGCTTCGGACCCTAGAGTTTGATTGCTATCGTGCGTTGTTGGGTTGTGGGACCCATCTAAGCATCTCCGCCCGAGTCACTCGGAAACACGCCGCTTTGGGTGATCGCTTCCAACGCGCTAGGCGCTTTGGATTTTTGCCACCGATCGTAGAGCAAGACCAAGTCACGTGTGGTCTCGCCGAGGCTCGTGGCAACCGCGAGCTCGCTCACCACGAGTGCATATTGCACGAAGTGAATGCTCAGCGCGTCGAGCGCATTTCGCACTCCTTGGGGAGCCATCGGGTGATCGGGCATCAAGACGGTGGACTCATTCGAGTCAACTAAGGTCACTGCGTTGGCGTAGGCGAGCATTCCAAGTCGCTCGGTCACGGCCCGGTGCTCGGTGGCCTCAAGAAACCCCGCAGCACACAGCGCGTGATCTCCGACGAGCTTAAGCGCCGTCGCTCGGTCTCCGATCGGAACACATCGCGCATGATCGTAGGCCATCACGAGCGAGCTATGCGGGACGAGTCCAGTGCGAAACATGCGCGAGCTGGGGTTGGCTCTGTCGACGAGCAGCTGCCCGATGTAGGCCGTGGTGTCGGAGCTAGCCGAAACCTTGCAGCGTTGCAGCGCCTGATCAATCGCGTCGGTGAAGAAGCTCTGAAGGTTTTGAACAACGGTGATGGTCATAGCGATAAGTGTCCCCCGAATATTGCAACGGACAAGAAACTTACTGATCCCAACCCTTGGACAAATGGCTGTCGAATGTTGGCACTCAACCCCGCGGAAGTGCTGAAAGTTTTGTCGATTCGAGCCACTCCCGCGAAATCATTCTGCAAACCGGAAGTCTCATTCGCCCCTTGACTCTCGCTCAAACTGATTTAGTGTCCGCCCGCTGATTGGCACTCGGACCCCTCCAACTGCCAACAATCCTCATCCCAGTCTGCTTGTCCCGTGTGAGAGCAGTCCAAAACGAGGCGAAGGGTGGCTTAGGCCTTCCGCTCGCGATGCGCAATGCTTCGCGGCGCAAGTTCGTTTGTCCACAGCACAAATTCACTCACTAGTTTCTGTATTCGTAGAAAGGTACACAGTTATGAAAATCCGTCCATTGGGCGACCGCGTGTTGGTCAAGCGTCTTGAATCCGAAAAACTCTCGAAGGGTGGAATCATCATCCCCGACAGCGCCAAAGAGAAGCCAATCGAGGGAATGGTTGTTTCTGCTGGCCCAGGCAAGCGTGATGACAACGGCAAAATCGCTGAGCTCAGCGTAAAGGCCGGGGACAAGATCCTGTTCGGCAAGTACTCGGGCACAGAAGTCAAAATCGACGGCGACGAGCACCTGATCCTCCGCGAAGAGGACATTCTCGGCGTCATCGAAGGTTAATTTTTTAAGATTTTTCTGAATCAGGAGACAACAAAGTAATGGCTGCTAAAGAGATTTTGTACAACGAATCGGCCCGCAAGATGATTCTCGCTGGCGTTGATGCACTTGCAAACGCTGTGAAGGTCACGCTGGGTCCAAAAGGCCGCAACGTCGTGATCGAGAAGAGCTTCGGCTCTCCCGTCGTCACTAAAGACGGCGTGACCGTGGCAAAAGAGATCGAACTCGAGAACCGCTTTGAGAACATGGGCGCACAGATGGTGCGTGAAGTGGCTTCGAAGACCTCGGACACCGCTGGCGATGGCACCACCACCGCTACCGTTTTGGCTCAAGCAATCTTTCGCGAAGGCATCAAGCTCGTCGCCGCTGGCCACAACCCAATGGAACTCAAGCGCGGCATCGACCAAGCAGTCGCTACGGTCGTCGCTGAGCTGAAGAAGTTTGCTGAGCCGACCAGTGATCCAGCACGTATTGCCCAGGTCGGAACGATCTCGGCAAACGGCGACGAGACCATTGGCAAGCTCATCGCAGAAGCGATGGAGAAGGTTGGCAAAGAGGGCGTCATCACCGTCGAAGAGGCCAAGAGCGCAGAGACCGTCTTGGACGTCGTCGAAGGTATGCAGTTCGACCGCGGCTACCTCTCGCCATACTTTGTGACCAACACAGAGCGCATGATCGTTGATCTCGAAGACTGCTTTATTCTCATCTCAGAGAAGAAGATCTCGAACATGAAGGACCTCCTTCCTGTGCTCGAGGCCATTGCTCGTCAGCAGAAGCCTTTGTTGATCATCGCTGAAGACGTAGAGGGCGAAGCACTCGCAACTCTCGTCGTCAACAAGATCCGCGGGACCCTGCAGTGCGCAACCGTCAAGGCACCAGGCTTTGGCGATCGCCGCAAGGAGATGCTCAAGGACATCGCCATCCTCACCGGCGGCGAAGTCGTCTCAGAAGAGCTCGGCCTCAAGCTTGAGAACGTGACCCTGACCTCCCTTGGCCGCGCCAAGAAGGTCAAGATCGACAAGGACAACACCACAATCATCGACGGTGCTGGCAAAGGCGAGGACATCAAGTCCCGCGAGCGCGAGATCAAAGCCCAGATCGAAAACACCACCAGCGATTATGACCGCGAGAAGCTCCAAGAGCGCCTTGCTAAGCTCGCTGGCGGCGTGGCTGTGATCAAAGTCGGCGCAGCGACCGAAGTCGAGATGAAAGAGAAGAAGGCCCGCGTCGAGGACGCACTCAACGCAACGCGTGCAGCGGTTGAAGAGGGCATTGTTCCTGGAGGCGGCGTCGCACTGATTCGTGCTTCGAAGGCTCTGGACGGTCTCAAGCTCAATGACGAGCAGTCATTCGGCGTCAAGATCATCATCCGTGCCGCACAAGAGCCACTTCGTCAGATCGCCGCAAACGGCGGCGTCGAAGGTGCGATTGTGATCAACAAAGTTCGTGAAGCACAGGACCTCAAGTTCGGCTTCAACGCAGCAACTGGCGAGTACGGCGACATGATCGCAATGGGCGTCATTGACCCCGTTAAGGTTGTTCGTTCGGCACTGCAAAACGCAGCCAGCGTGGCGGGCTTGATGCTCACCACAGAGGCTCTTGTTGCAGAGCGCCCCAAGGACGACAAGAAGCCTGCTGGCGGCGGCGGTGGCGGTCTAGGACACGGCGACATGGACTTCTAGAACACCAACGGGATTTGCGACGTCTTGAAGGTGAGACGCTGTAGCGTTTCACCGCCAATAAGCCTCACT
>JANNCG010000529.1:0-3191 GCA_031386385.1 Myxococcales bacterium | reverse complement strand
CCGCGAGCAGACTCCGCCGCTAAATCCCGTTGCCGGTGACGCTAAAATTCACCATGTAGGGCACACCCGCGCGGCCACCTTCTACGATCACAAGACTTGAGGTGTTCTCAAGAATGGTCAGCCGAAAATCAGCAGATTCGCTCACGGCACAGGGATCCATCGAGCCTGGGATGCACATCTCTCGTGCAGTCGAGGTCAGCGACTGCATGCGATCCACAGTCGACGCCTGCACGTAGATCTTGCGCACGTTGGGCGCAACGTGAAACACCTCATCTGGCAGACGCGCGCCCATCGAGCAGCGAAGGGTGTGGGCGTCGGTTCCGGTGAAGACTCCGCCAAAGGTTCCGCCGATGCCAACCTCGAAGGGGGCCGCGCATGAGGTGGCGACTGCGGCCGGCCGTCTGCGAATTTGCAGACGGATCAAGCCAGTGGAGCTCTCGACGTAAGAGTCCACCGCGGCAAACACTGTCCTGGGCGTCGCAGGAGCACCAGGCGCCGAACGCAGCACTACGCGCGAGCTAAAATTGGACTCAAGCGCGATGTCATCGTTGCAACCGAGCAGGGCCATCGGCGAGCTCGAGCAGTCCGAAAAAACGAGCAAAATTGGGTCGGGCCGATCGATCACGTTGCGCTCGGCGAAAATATCGAGCTCTTCGTTGCCCGGCCAGGTGATGGCGTACCAGAGCTCTTTGCCCTCGCCGCTGGTGCTCCCACCGAATCGACACGTCGGACCCAAGGCAGCGACGCCCTCTGCGGTGTTTGCGTACGCAATCACTTCGCCGGTCGCCATCAAGTTAATCGGCCGAGCGAGAGCGCATGTTTGGTTGGTAAATGGCCCACAAACTCCACCTTCATCCACCTGACCGTTGCAGTCATTGTCGAGCCTATCGCAGCGCTCACCGGCGCCCAGGTACGATCGTCGACTCTGATCGTTGCAGTCGCGACCTAAACAGTACGGTCCTTCACCGTAGCCGTCTCCGTCGCCGTCAACGCAGGGGCTCGCGGTGCTGCGAACACAACGGTCGCTCGGACCACACGATTGTCCAGCCGGACACGCGGGACACCAGGGTCCACACTGACCCGCCGCACACCCGCCATCAGGCAGCACAGTACTCACCGCACCGGGAACAAACGTCAGCACGCCCGCGGGGTCCACACACTGTCCATCCTCACCACAGCTGAGCCCACGATTGCGACAAAACTGATCGACCTGACACGGTTCAACACCCGTCGCCCCACACCCGTTCACCATCGACGCGCAACGAAAACTCATCAACATGCGCACCACCATGGGGCCGTTCATAGACGGTGTGACCACGGCGTACTGCTTCCAGCTCAAGCTCGGAAGGTAGGGATCGTCGGAGCTGGTGGTGTCCGCAATCACCTCAATGAGAATCGGCTCACGCTCTCCGGCCGGTTGCCGAATCACAAACGAGGACGGCAGCGCAATCCCACCATCGACGCCATTGCGACGCCACTCTTGGCTCGGGACCGCCGGATCAATGGCGAGGACAATTGCACCCGAATCGGCGTTTGATGCGTCGAGCCCACCGTCCTGATTTCGTGCGCCGCTGTCTGCATCTCGCGCAACACCAGCATCTGCAGAGAAGCTGTCTACAACCACATCAACCACGACATCGGCGCGGGCGTCTTGGCCGGCGTCTCGCGCAGCGTCTCGCGCGGCGTCCTGAGCGCTAGAGTCCGTCACACGCACGTCCACTTGGGATGCGTCTGTGCGTGCATCAGTCAGCATGCCAGCGTCGGTGCGACGTGGATTCAGTCTCGTGGTACGAACGGTAAACTTCACAGCGATCGCCGGAGGGAGGTCCGTGGACAGCACCACTTCGAGATAAGGATCTCCGCCGCGGCAGGACGAAAGCAGCGCGACAACGAGGCTGGCAAGAAGGCCGAGCCACGCGCGAACAAAACTGCTTTGTTGCTCACGAGAGACCAATACTCGCCTACGGTACGCCCAACGCCCGCGGTTCGTCCACTCACCGACAAGCGCACATGAGGGGGTTAACGTTGTCACCCGAATGTGGCAGAGTGAGAGGCACCCTTAAGGTACGTAAAGGCCATTCGATGAAGAAAAACTCTCTATTTCCAGTATTTGTGACCGTTGGGTCTTGTTTTCTCTCCGGATGCCCGATGATGGCGCCGGTCAACGATGTTCCAAATCCAGATGTCGTCTTGGCAGATCGACCAAACGTCAGCGCTGATCGGGCAGACACGGGCGTGGTGACCGACCGCGGGGTGCTGATCGATACGGGGGTTGTGGAGATGGATGTCCCCAATGGGATGGACGTTCCGAACGTGATGGATGCTCCCAACGTGATGGACGTCCCAAACGCACCGATCGACGGAGGCAGCGACGCGCAGATTCGCGCAATCATCGCGGCGCCCGCAGGAGCCGTCGATATCCCACTGACCAATGTGTTGGTCACCTATGTCATCCCCACAATTATGGGGGCAAACGCTGCCAATGATTTTCCGGGCTTCGCGGTACAAACCGAGGGCGGAGGACCCGCGATCATTGTGGCGATTGATCCCGCTACGTTGATGCCAACGCCCACCGTTGGCGACCGTGTGAGCTTTCGAGTCACCATGACCCGCACGTTCAACGCGGGCGCTTCGCGCTTGATTAGCGCGGTGAGCAACTATACCCGAAGCGCGCAAAACGTCTCGCTCGCGGGACTAACCCGAGACCTCTCCGCGTCCAATAACTTTGTCGCTATGTTGAATGCCAACGAGTATCAGCTCGTTCGCTTGAGCGCCGTCGTGACTGACGTTGGCGCTAACGCGGGGACGTCGTTTAGATCCTTCGCGATCACCACAGCCGGTTATCCGATGGGAGATATGAACCTGCGATTTAGGCTCCCAACCGATCTCGCGACGACGCTGGGTGTGCGCCCTGGTTGCAACGTGACGCTGGGTCCAACTCCGTTGTGGCGCTTCACGGCGCAAGCGCAGCCGAGCGCCTGGGTCGCCAGAGACGTGATGGTCTCGGGCTGTCCCGCGATTATGGACGGCGGAGTAGATGTGCCGACACCGGTCGATGTGCCCAACCGCGATGTCCCGAACGGCGCAGATGTGCCAAACGTAATGGACGCGGGCTGCAACGCAGTTCCGATCATCAACGAGGTGCAAACGGGCATCGTCGGAGCGGCGACCAACGAGTTTGTCGAGCTGTA
>JANNCG010000512.1:0-9845 GCA_031386385.1 Myxococcales bacterium | reverse complement strand
CGAGACACTTGCCGACTCAACTCCGCCGCTGCGCGCCGAGCCATCGCTGGGGTCGCAGCCGCCTGGGCCGGTGAGCTCCCTACGCGTATCGACGAGCAGTCCAGCGGCGACCCACGCCACGCGAGACGGTCGGGTCGGTGGAATACTCGTCGATACGCGTAGGGAGCTCACCGGCCCAGGCGGCTGCGACCCCAGCGATGGCTCGGCGCGCAGCGGCGGAGTTGAGTCGGCAAGTGTCTCGCGGAGTGGCTCTCGGGCGGGGCTGCTGGAGCGTGCCAGAGCAATGGGGCGAATGACGATGTTTTGTGACGTGTCTGGATTTGCAAACGCGGCAGCACCTGAGCTCATCGCGTTTTCGATTCCGGTGCGAACTTCGGCTGCGGTCAGCGCGCCCGGTGCCAGAGTGCTCTTTCGCTGCACGCGGACCTGAGGCTTCTGTGAGTCGCGAAAGGACTGGCGAAGCGCCTCGACGGCTGCGAGTAGCTCTCGGCCATTGGCGTAGCGCTCGCTCTGATTGTGCTTCAGGCACTTGTCTACAATCGCGACAAACTGCGTTGGAAGACCAGGCATCGCATCGCTCAAGGGCCGCAAATTCCCCGCAGAAATCTCTGCCAGGACTGCACCAACAGACTCTGATCGATAGGGCAACAGTCCCGTCACACACTCATACAAGACCACGCCGAGAGACCACACATCGCTGGATGGATCGACGTTTTGCTCCGCATGGACCACTTCTGGTGCCATATACGCAGGTGTCCCTGCGATCACCGGTGAGCTGTCCTTAATCGAGACCTCGCGGTACAGCTGAGAGAGGCCAAAGTCCACGAGCTTCGGAATCAGCAGTCCTTCACTCTCGGTGAGAAAAATATTCTCAGGCTTCAAATCCCGATGCAGGACACCTCGCTCATGCGCGTGTGCCATGGCTGCGACGACCGGCACCATCAACTCAAGCGTGTCAGCGACGCTCAACTTACCTAGCGCGTGCACGCGATCTGCGAGTGTCTGCCCAATCAACAACTCTTGCACGATGTATGGGCACTCGTCGTCCGCTACCACATCGAGCACGTCCACGACATGCGGATGCCGAACGGTGTTTGCCGCGCGTGCTTCAGCGACAAATTTCTCGCGCGCAGAGCGGTTCACTGCGAACTCTTTGCGCAAAATCTTGATCGCGACTTCGCGCCCAAGCAGAAGATTGGTTGCTAAAAATACCTGACCCATCCCACCTTCGCCCAAGAGCGAATCCAGCCTGTACTTTCCGGCTAGCACCGGAAGTTGTTCATGCGGACTTGTCGACAAACGATTCTCTTTCACTGTGCAAAGATTGGGCGGCGCTAGTTATCAACGAGCGCCCATCGGCATCACCATACTTCATCTTTGGCTGTTTGACTAAGCGATCTGCCAAGCAATCGTGATGACAACAGCAAGAGAGCACCGCAGACGGGGTAGGACCAACTCTGCGCTTGCTCTACCCCCCCGACCATGCGAGACAGTGAGAGTTTTGTGGTTTGCATCGCAACGCGCCGAAGCCCGAGTTTCTCCCGGCAGAATGTGTTTGTCGCGGCGTCCCCGAAGCGCTCGTCGCCAAGAACAGGGTACCCAATGTTCGCTAGGTGGTGGCGGACGGTTACAGAGTTTCCTTGATTGGTGGTGATGAGCAACCGACTGTGTCCGCCCTCAACGGCGAGACGCTTGTAGCGAGTGGTTGCCTCTGCGAACCCGCCAGAGGGCCGAGCGATTTTTCCTTTATCGCGTGTGATCCCTCGGACCCAAGCTTCAAACTCAATCGTTAAGGTGACCTCAGGTGAGGTGAGCTTCGCGAGGGCCTCTCGGTTCTTGGCGACGATGGTCAGCCCTGCCATGTCTTCACCTGGAGTCGTCAACCACACCGGACGTCGGTCTCCGTCGGGCACAAACGCATCGCCGGCACGGTCAAGGGTCTGGCCGCTTTGACCGATGGGATGTTGAAATACTGCAAATTCTCTATTCGAATACAACATCTCGCCGGCAAATGGACAGGCGTCATTGAGATTTTCAAGTCTCAGCACAACCAGCGTCTCGACCTCGTTTGACAATGGAATCATATCAAACGGTTGCGCGGTGTCCGTTCGGTACCCAAGCGCAAAAAGTTCTGCAGTGTCTCTCGCGAGCGTCTCGGGATCACACGAGACGTATACAACTTGCGCCGGTCGAAGTTGTGCCATCGCGGTTAACAGTCGTTCGTCCAAACCACGACGCGGGGGGTTGACCACCACACAGTCAAACCGTCGTCGCTTCTTTGTGCACTCAAGCGCGTAGTCCGCAGCGTCCTGTGCTACCGCTGTGACTGTATTAATCCCCTGCAAACGGGCTGCCTGATCGATTTGATCGACTGCGGGGCGATAAGACTCAACACACGTCACGTGCGCCCCCGCCGAGGCGAGTCGAAGACCCAAAGCACCGCTTCCGGCGTACAGCTCAAGCACCCGCAATGATCGCGACCGCAACAGTCGCTCATCCAGCGACTGAATAATCCTGTCGTGAATGGCCGTCGCCGTACCTCGGTGCGTCTGTACAAATGCGCCCGGGGCGGCAATCTGCCAGAGCTTTCCGGGGACAAAAAAGTCCGTTGGCTCTGGGTCTCCCGCGAGAATCTTTGGGTTGAATCCGAGCATCTGAATGCTTCTGCCGTCGTGCCAGCTTGCCGCTGCGCTCTTGGCGATCTCTTTGTCTACCAGCCGCTCGCAGGCCTGCGACGCTTGCAAGTCGGTACAAGCGTTCTTGCGCAACACAAGCGTGATCAACAGCTTCGCGGTGCGGTCACGCTGGATGAGCTCGCGAAGGTCAACCGCGTGGAGTGCTCCCCCGTCCAACACTGTCCGCAGCGCGGGATTGCTGTTTCCGTTGCGCAAAATGTCTCGAAGCGCCGCGGCACCGCTGCTGATGACCGGCGCAATCACACGGCATTGCTCGACGTCTTGCACCTCGTGGGTGCCCGGGCTGTACAAGCCAATCGCACCATCCTTGCCCGTGACAAACTTCGCGCGGGTTCGATAGCGAACGATCGGCTTTGCTCCCAAAGTGGGCGCGACAGTAATCTGAGCAAGCTCAGTGAAGAGAGCAAACGCGCGATGCACGAATCCGTGCTTTTTCGCAAGCTGTTCTTCATAGGTGAGAGAGATTGCGGGACATCCGCCGCAGCGTGCAGAATGTTCGCAGTGAATGAGCGACTCGGTCATTGGATGGTCTGACTATGTCTCACAAGCCACAAGAATCTCTAGAACCAATGTGTCAGTTGCAGTATTGCGTCACAGACCGACTATGACTGACGAACTCTCAACTGACTCGCCTTCCACCCACGTGAAGCCAACTTTTGACCCCACCGCGATCATCGCGGCATCGCTGTCCATCTCAGAGCGCTCGGTGCGCTCGGTGGTTGAGATGTTGGCCGAGGGTGCGACCGTTCCGTTTATTGCGCGGTATCGCAAAGAGGCCACTGGGGGTCTTGATGAGGTGCAGATTCGCGACATCGAGACGCAGCGCGCGTACGTGATCGAGCTTGAGCAGCGACGGCAGAGCATCTTGGATGAGATCGAAAAGCAGGGCAAGCTCACGGACGATTTGCGTGCAAAAATCCTAAAGTGTACGCAAAAAAGCGAGCTCGAAGATCTGTATCTTCCATACAAACCCAAGCGCCGGACGCGCGCGATGATCGCCAAAGAGCTTGGCCTTGAGCCGCTCGCGCTGCGGATTTTGCACCAAGACTTGACGGGGGATCCGCTCGTGGACGCGAAGGCGTTTGTGTCTATGACTGAAGAGCGCAATGTTCCTACCGTGAAGATCGCGCTGATGGGGGCGCGGGACATTGTGGCTGAGGTGATCGCCGAGACCGCTGCTGTGCGCAGCCTCGTGCGCAACTTGTACCTTGAGACTGGAATGCTGGTGGTCGAGAAGGCTCCCGACGTCACCGGCCCCACCAAGTTTGAGAGCTGGTACGACTATCGCGAGCCGGTGAAGCAGATGGCATCTCATCGATTTTTGGCCGTAAAACGTGGCGAAACGGAGAATGTCTTGCGCTCAACACTCGAGGTCGACGCGGACGCTGCCAAGGGCGAGATCGCGCGCATCGCGAAGCGCAACTCTCTGAGCCCCTGGGCGCTTGAGCTCGACGCCGCGATCGCGGATGGGTGGAAGCGGCTGATCGCACCGAGCGTTGAGAGTGAGGTTCGTGTGGATCTCAAGCTCATCGCGGACAAAGGTGCGGTGGATGTCTTCGCGTCTAACCTACGGGCTCTTTTGCTCGCCGCGCCGCTTGGCGCACGCACGGTGATTGGGATTGATCCAGGGCAGCGCACGGGCTGCAAAGTGGCGGTGATGGATCAGTCGGGACGGCTTCTTGAGCACACCGTGTTTTATCTGGTCCAAGGAGATGACTCAGTTGAGCGAGCCAAGAAGCTTCTCGCGACAATGTTGGTTAAATATAATCCCGTAGCGATTGCCATTGGCAATGGGACCCACGGGCGTGAGACGGACGCTTTTGTGCGATCGGTTTTGGGTGAGCAAAAAACCGTGTTTTCTGTGCTGGTGAGTGAGTCCGGTGCGAGCGTGTACTCTGCGAGTGATGTGGCGCGGGAGGAGTTTCCGGATTTGGATTTGACCGTGAGGGGAGCGATCTCAATCGCGCGTCGGTTGCAGGATCCGCTCTCAGAGTTGGTCAAGGTCGATCCAAAAGCGATCGGTGTGGGGCAATACCAGCATGATGTGTTTCAGCCGTTGCTCGCCAAAAAACTCGAAGAGGTCGTTGAGTCGTGCGTGAATTTGGTGGGCGTCGAGCTCAACACCGCGAGCGCCCCGTTGCTCTCTCGTGTCGCAGGGATTGGGTCAACATTGGCCAAGCGTATTGTTGCCTACCGTGAAGCTCACGGAGCTTTTGCCTCGCGTAAAGCGGTGACTAGTGTGACGGGGCTGGGACCCAAAACATATGAGCAGTGCGCGGGTTTTTTGCGAGTGCGAGACAGCGACAATCCCCTCGATAACAGCGCGGTGCACCCCGAGCGGTACGCGTTGGTTGAGAAGATGGCGAAGGACCTGTCGATGGACGTTCGCGGTCTTGTCGGCAACGACGCCACCGTCGCGAAAATCAAATGGAACCAATACGTCAGCGCCGAGGTGGGCGAGCCCACGCTCAAGGACATTCTACTCGAGCTGCGAAAACCCGGCTTAGATCCACGCGAAGTGTTTGAAGCTCCGACCTTTCGAGACGACGTTCGGACGATGGAAGATCTGAAGCCCGGGATGGCACTTGATGGGGTTGTGACCAACGTCACCGCGTTTGGTGCGTTTGTCGACATTGGGGTGCATCAGGATGGCTTGGTCCATGTGTCACAGCTGTCCGATCGATTTGTGAAAGATCCTGCAGAGGTCGTAAAGCCAGGGGACAAACTCAAGGTGCGCGTGCTTGAGATCGACCTTGTCCGCAAGCGCATCTCGTTGACGGCCAAGAGCGGCGAGGGACCCAAACAAGGCGCCTATGGCAAAGATGCCCCCGTTCGACCGAACGCTCCCGGTGGCGGAGGTGATCGACGCAAGCCCATGCACAACAATCAAGGCCGAGCTGGGAGCGCGCCGGCACCCGCGCCGGCGAAGAGCGGATCGTTTACGAACAATCCGTTTGAACGGCTGCTGAAAAAGTGATGCACTCTGCCTATGCGGAGGAATAACTGGATGCGTTTGGGCTTTGTTCTCGTGATTCTGGGGATTGCTGTTGGCGGATGTGCGCCAGACCCCTGCGTCGCTCGGTGTCCGAATGATATGGTGCGCACGCCAAATCAAGTGGAGCAGTGTCGCGCAACATGGGCCGTTATCGATAGTCCAGTGCTAAACTCCCTGGGGGCGTGCGCGGCAGAAGTGCGATCTTTCAGAAGATGCATCAACTTGAACTTGGTTTGCGATTCATCTGGCAGATCTGCGGTGGGGGCGGGGACATGCATGCTCGAAGTGTCCGCAGTCCAAACTTGCTGTGCAGCCAATGCTGGACGAGCCAGCCCTTGTTCGTTTTTGGGGATCTAACGGAGTTGCGACCGCTCGCCGATGAGTTGCAGCGGCAATCCCGCTTGAACTGAGTGAGAAATCGTGTAGGACTCTGTTGCATGAACTCGTTTCATAGACTCAATACAATTGCAGCATTTTTGCTGCTCTCGCTCGTACATTGTGCAGATCCTTGTGGTCGTCGGTGCCCCAATGATCCAGAGCCAAGCGCGTCGGATGTGGCTCGGTGTCGCGATGTTCAAATGCGTATCAGCAGCCTCTCGGGCAACTGTGCGGTCGAGGTTCGGCTTTGGCGCGATTGCTTAAATGCTAACAACGTGTGCAACGCCAGTGGGCGCTCAGAGCTCGCTGCGGGGACATGTTCAACGCAGAGCAGCTCAGCGATTAACTGCTGTGTTCGCAATATTGGTCAAGCGCCCGCGTGCGCGCTGCAGCCGTAGTTGTAGCCGTTGCGACGTGGGACGTGTTGCACGATCCTACAACGCGAACGATGAGAGGTAGTCTCGCGCCATCGCAGAGAACTCTGCTTCAACTTGGGTGCAGCGAATGAGCAGAGATTTTGCACGAGATTTGAGCGAATCGTTCTGCGTAGTGTCCGCCACGATTTTGAGGAGCTTGAGCTTCTCGAGCCACTCTTCTCGACGACGCTTCAGTGGTTCGCGGTTCAAGCCGAGCACTTGCTTTGTGGTCGTTCCCTTGGGGTTGTCATTGGGAGCTTGTGCGATGTGCTTGTTGAATCGAATGAAGTCCGCAGGCTCTTCGATCATCGGATCAATCAATAGGGGCTGCTCTTTTGTGAGGTCGCTCGTGGGACCTGTTGCGCGATCGGCTGGGTTGGCTAACGGAAAGAAACTCTTCTTGTGCTTCGAGTTGCAGTCGTCGCAGGCTACAAGCAAATTGGTCCACTCGTAGGCCAACCAGAAATAACCGGGCTTCACATAACTCTCGCCGGCAGCTTGTTGTGCCTGTCCTTTGGGACGAAAGTGTTCGACATCTCCGTAGCAAGATTTGCTGAGAATCTGCTCGCAGAATGCGCATTTTGTGTGTTGTGCCTCAAACAACGACTCTTTCACCGTAGCGTGAGCATAGATAGATCCCTTGAACTTCCATGACTTGTACGCAACTGGATCGACTCGAAGCGCTTCGACCATTTCGGACACATGCGTTGTTCCTTCCGTGCCTAGGATTGTTGGCACCGTTGCCGGACGGTGAATGCGAATCATCGCGTGTCCTTCTCTTTTGCCGCTGCTTCGAGAACGCGATTGACCTCCATCTCGAGTCTGCCTTCACCAAACGTGAAACCGGCAAGTTTTGTCTCAAGTGCTTCAAGCTCTTGCTGCTCTGTCGGCGTGAGTCGAGATTTTTCTAAGAGCGCATCGCGTCTCTCAATCTTGTCGTCGAAAGTTTTTGCACGCGCTGACGGAATCCCAAACAAATCGCTCGTGAGAATTTGGTCAAGTCGCCAATCGCGAACGCTCTGTGGGTTGTTGTCGATCACGACCTGATCACCTTCGCGTCGAAGCACTGCGATGTTGGTTTTTTCAGGGGCGTTTTGCACAATGAGTGGACTGTGCGCTGTGACAATCCACTGCACGTTGGGAAATTGCTCGCTCAATTGCGCGAGAAGACTTCGCTGCCACCGTGGGTGCAGATGCAGATCAATCTCATCAACGAGAACCACCGCTGGTTCTGCGAGTGGATTGGCGCTCTCGGGGTATGCGGCACTCATCCGTGCCGCGAGATCAACGACCCAAGCGAGCGTGGATTGATAACCTTGCCCAAGCTCGGTGATGCGAACGCGGCCGTATTGTGTATGTGCGTGCAGTTGTGCTCCGCCAGCTTTGGGATCGGGAACAACCACTTCGAGTCGCGTGATTTCTGGCAGGAGAGAGAGGAGCACGCGTTCGATCCGAGCAAGTTCAGCTTTGGCCTGCTCGCGCTCGACGGATCCTTCAGGCAAACGCAAAGTCGCGTAGTCGCGCTGCAGGTACCACTCTTCGGCAGGGATCAGTGGGGCGTTGGCGTCGAAGAGGCTTGCGACTTCGGAGTGGGTTTCTTCAGGCGAAACAAGGGGCGCATTGGATTGAAGTCGGCGATTGAAACCGTAGCCAAAAACGACGCTCTTCGCTTCAGTGACGTCGTGTCCGTTGGTAGTTTGACTGGAGGAATCGATCAAAATCTCGAGGTGAAATGTATAGTAAGCCTCTGGCACCGCGTTCAAACTCGACAAATCAACCGCCCGCACACTCACACGCGCAACTCGCTTCGGCTCGACCATACCATACGCTTTTTGGCTCATTGTCGGATCCATTGTCCAGGCGGCCTTCGTGTCCTTGCGACTCTTGCCGGGAATGGGGATAGGTATGGGCCGCAGTAACGCTATCAATTGCAGAAGCGTTGTCTTTCCTGTGCCGTTATCGCCGATGAGAATGGTCCAACGCGTCGGCTTTTGGCCTTGTCTTAGACTGAGGCTTTGAGGGTGACGAAAACACTTCACTCCCTCAACAGACAGTTCTGTAAAATATGCGTGCGGTATTGGACTGGTGGGATTCTCGGACATTGATCAACGCCTACGGCTCAAGCACACCATCCTCAGCAGCGCTCTGCAAGCTCTTAGCCGATGCGTGCGGACGAATTACCCGCGTCACCATCACAATTAAGTTATTCGCAGTGTGTTGAATATTTCTTCATACATTCGGAGGACGACAATACGCAAGCCGACATGTGCGATCTCAAACCAAGCACACCCCAATCACTCGCTGACCCTTCGCGCGGTGCACCAACCTTACGGGGTACTTGCTCTCGCTGCCGGTATTTTCGCGATATTTCTCGTACGCGAGCTTCTTCTTTGCGCCCACAAAGAGGACCATCACAAAGCGCGCTTCTTCGAGAGCTCGCGCGGTAAGCGAGATTCGTTCGTGCGGCGGGTTCATCGGGGGGCGATACATTGCGACCACGGATCGCTTCTCGTTCGCCTCAATGGCAGAGCATCCAGGATAGAGCGAAAAAATGTGCGCGTCTTCACCCACTCCCAGCATGAGCACGTCGATCTGAGCAATCTTTTCGGCCCCAGTGAGCGCTACGAGCTGCTCGTCATAACGAAGCGCCTCGGCGCCCAAAGGACCCTCCCACGCGCGCATGGGGTAGATGTGCTCGGGTCTTACGCCGACGTGATTGAGCAGTGATTTAAGCGCGTTTCCGTAGTTGCTGTCTTTCGAATCGCTCGGGACTGCGCGCTCATCGCCAAACACAACGTGGACGCTCTCCCAGGGGATCTCGCCTACCAGCGTGGGCTGGGTAAGAGCCTCATGGATCTTCGTTGGTGAGCTGCCACCGGCGAGCGCCAAGACACAACGACCGCGGGATTTTACCACCCGTCGAATTTCGTCCGCGACACACACAGCACACGCAATCGCAAACCGCTGCAGGTCCGTCTCTTCAATCAGCTCTTCTTGCTCGGTGGCCATGGTGTTCAATGGGTCGCAAACCACGGAGCGGCTTTCGCGAGGGCTTTGAAGAACAGGTCGTCTCGCTCGGGTCGATCCAGCAGTCTTCGAAGCATTCGGGGTGTCTCGGGAGGACCAATCCGAAGGACCGCTTCGGGAAGCACCGCACCCGCGCAGTTGCCTCGCCACGCGATCACGCGTGTTGTGCCTTCGCGCTCAAGCTCAAATCGATCTCCCACGGCAGAACTGAGCGAGACGCGAATGATCGCGCCGTCGTACAGTCCAAGCCGAGACTCGATCAACATTTTGATCGCAAAGGGCTGCTCGCTGTCCGTTGAGAGCATCAGCACGCGGGAGCCGTCACGCTCTCGC
>JANNCG010000457.1:0-1536 GCA_031386385.1 Myxococcales bacterium | reverse complement strand
ATCACCGGCGCGGCGCTCTCGGTCCCAGTTGATCCGTTTGGTGTTGACGGAGTCGAGCGTCATCGGTCAGTGATTTCGCTCGTAGAGTTAGTACCGCCTGACGGTCACGATCACTGGATTGTCGTCGAAGCCGGACTCCGCCTGCCGCCCATGGCGGACACGGACAACGACGGCTACCCCGATCATGTAGACGGTGACGGTGACGGTCAGATGGATGACACAGCAATCTTACCCGCAGCCGAGACCGACCCGCGCTTTCACGTCGACGTCGTGTCGCCACGCATGTGGCCGCTGGGGTTCACCAATCCCTTCTTGATCGATCGCAACAACGACGGATGGAAGGGCCCACGACAGTGAAGCATCGACCGATTCATCGCTATGGGGTTGCCCTTGGCTGCGCTCTCATACTCAGCGTAGTGAGCCAGTTTTCGGTGATGGCTACGGCTCACGCAGGACGGTGTCGCCGAGCGTTTCACACACCCCGAGCGCCGGTGGCGATTACAATTGGCCCAGCGAATTTTGGCGCGGCCAGCACCGTGTGCGCCTATAGCTCGTTCGCGTTGGACGCCGGCGGCGTGATCGACCTGCAGCTTTCTGATTTTTACGGCGCTGTCGCCGCCGAGGTCCATGTGTCGGGCTCCTACGCCCTAAGCGACAACGTCTGGTTCGCTGGCTCGTTTAACGCGCTGCGGGCTGGCTTTGTACAAAACGCATCCATCGTCACGCAATTCGCGTCCACTGGACAGAGCACGCTGAGCGTCCACGGAGTGTTGGGGCGCTCCGATCGTACGCAAAGCGCGGTGTACGCTCGAGTCCTGCTGCCCACCTCAAGTCTGTCGCAATACAGCTTGAGCACTGGGATTGAGCTCGGGTTCTCGGGCATGTTTGTGCCCGCTCCGTGGATCACCATCACCGGCAACGCGAGTGTTCCGCTTGAGCTTCACTGGCTCGGTGCGAGCGCTCTTGCGCGCCCACAGTTTGCGGCCTCTTCTGATATCGCTCTGACATTATGGCAGCTTGAGCTCGTCGCAGGCATTGAGGCGCGACTCGGGCTTGATCGCGCAGGGGCGCTTGAGTTTATCGCTCCCCGCGCAGCCATTCGTGCGCACTTCTCATCGCGAACCTCTCTGGCGGTCAATGGACTGCTTCCACTCGCGGGAGTCGAGAAGACCACCGTGCGCGCAACGTTGACGCTCAATACGGTGTTTTAGTCGGTGTGAATTGAGCGTATTTGAGGCGCGGTGCTCTCAGCATTCATCACAGCGAGCGTAGTGTGTTGAAAGTGCAAACAAAAGCGCAGTGCCGTATGGCGCCGCGCCGCAGGGCTGGCGCAACATCCTGCTCGCGAAAACGCGCTCAGGCAGGAGTCCGGTGGTTGCCGATGCTGCCAGTGTATGCACGATCGATCTTTGCTCGCTCCAGCGCTGAGCAACGCTTAGACAGTGGCTTCATTGACTGAGCCAAATTGTGTGCAACGATCCTCTTGCCTGAGCGCTCTTGCGCGAAGGATGTTGCGCCAGCCCTGCGGCGCGGCGC
>JANNCG010000411.1:0-2298 GCA_031386385.1 Myxococcales bacterium | reverse complement strand
CCAGCGCGTGCACTCGGACTGCGCGTTGTGTTGGCCCGAACGAGCGTGGTTCTCGGTGACAAGGGCGGCGCGCTTGAGAAAATGATCCCAGCGTTTAAGCTATTTTTCGGGGGACCCATTGCGAGCGGGAAGCAGTATTTTCCCTGGATTCATGCGGAAGACATGACCCGTGCGCTGATCGCGCTGATCGACGACGCGCGCTACGACGGCCCGGTGAACATGGTGGCGCAGAGCGTCCCCATGAAGGAGTTTTCGCGCACGCTTGGTGCGGTGTTGTCGAGACCATCTTGGTTTCCTGTCCCGAAGTTTTTGTTACAAATCGGCCTCGGTGAGCTGGGGACTATGCTTGCTGAGAGCAAGCGGTTAGTCCCTGCGACGCTGCTGAACAACGGCTTTGTGTTTCGCTATCCCGAGCTTGAACCGGCCCTCCGCGCGGTGGTCAGTTAAATAGGTTCTAGAGAAAACCAGACGGCTTCGCGTTTGCACCGAAGGTCCGTTGGTGCAGCACAACCCCCAGAAAAATCGCGATGAATGGACCGATGGAGAACACCAGGGACGCCTTCTGCGGAAACACGCTAATCACAACGCTTGTGAGGATGAGGACGGCGCCCACAGCGGCAAACCAACGCTGAATAGTTACGCCCGCCAAAGTGACCACAGCGGCAATGATCAGCATGTCATCAGCAAGGACCTCTGCCAATACCTGAACGCCCCGAAAGTAGGCCAACACGCGGTGCAAGACCATCGCGCCAAAGGAGATCAACACAACGCCAACGACGCGACGATTGAAGGCGTTTGCGAAGAGTTTTTTTCGAAGCGCCACCACTGCAAGACACATGGCCGAAAAAACGATCGAACCAAACTTGATCGACTTGGCAACGGAGACGGCCGCGACGTTTCCGCGAACGGCCATATAGATGCCTACGCATGCGCCTAAAAATAGGAGTGTCATTAAGAGAATTGTCCGCTCTCGCATTGCGACGGTGTGGTCGAGTTCGCGGGCGAGAAGCGCGCCTTTCTGTCCGGCTGCTTCTCGCGTCGAGAGGGCCTGTTCAAGCTTCGAGACGGACAGGAGCAGCGTGTCATCTTTTTGCAGCATTTCGCTGAGAATCGAGCGCGCATTCTCTGGATTTTCGCGCGCGATTTCGAGTTCAACCATCGCCACCAGACAGTGATGAAGCCCCAAGATTGCCACGGGATTTTCAGGCCAGCCTTTGAGCGCTTGCGTGAACCCAAATCGGCTCTCAGTCGCGATGCGATCAAACGAAGCACGCGCCGCGGGGTCGCCTTTTTTTGCGAGTTCTGCGAGCGGTGCGAGTTCAGCTGCGCGAGCTGTCGTATTGCTCGCGAGAGTTGCGCTGGCGCGGTGCCGAATCCACTCTGCGAGCGAAGCTCTAAACTCGCGAACACTCTGTGGACGATCCGCTGGCAGTGCGCTGCAAGAACGGTTGGCCAGCGAAGCGAGCTCTGATGGGACATCCGCTTCGTAGATGTACGGCTTAGACTCGTAGGCGGCAAAGAGGGTCGCGTACAAGTTATCTCCCTGATGCCGAGCAGAGCCGGTGAGCACTTCGTGAAGTGTTGCGCCAAGAAGGTAGACGTCGGTCCGGGCGTCAATCACCGCAGTGTCGCCAACGATCATCTCTGGGGCCATGTAGCAGGGGGTTCCGACGAGCGCTTGGGTCTGCTCGTCGCGCTTGCGGACCGCGATCCCCCAGTCCACCAAGTACACCTCGCCATGGATCCCAAGCATGACGTTTTCTGGCTTAATATCCCGGTGAATGATGTCTCGGTCGTGGGCAAACTGCACGGCGTTGCACACCTCCATCAACACACTCACCGAGGCCACTAAATGGTCCGTTGTGGTCTCGGTCAATTGCTTCCACGCGGGGTGCGCGGAGTCCGAGAGGACCGCGCGCCATGAGACGCCTTCTACGCGCTTCATGACCAATAGAGGATGACCTGCCGTGTCGATTCCGAGGGCGTGAATAGGAATGATGTTTGGGTGCTCAAGACTCCCGGCGGTGAGCGCTTCAATCAACAGCGCCCGGACAACGCCGGGGGTGATCGCCTCAGGCTTCAGCACTTTCACGGCGACCTCACGTTGAAGCGATCGTTGATTGGCGAGCAAGACACGGCCCATCCCGCCCTCACCGAGCACCCCTTTGGCCTCGAAGTCTGCTCGTTGAGCGCCTCTGGTGACCAAGGCCGAATGTGCATCGGGTGGCACCGAGCTTGAGCCGTCTACGGCGAGAGACAACGCGATCATCGGGAGCGACGGAATTGAATCCGTTAGTG
>JANNCG010000402.1:0-3503 GCA_031386385.1 Myxococcales bacterium | reverse complement strand
CCGCCGCGCGAAATTGCTCAGCTGCTTCGGCAGACGCCACTGAGAACAGCAGCTCTTCATCCACATGAACCTCGGTGTGCCGGTGCAGATTAGCAGGATCAAATCCGTGGGCCGCAGCTCCATCTACCAAGCGAATTCCAGCATTTTGTTGTACCCTGTCAGCGTAGAGCGCGCGCACCTGGTGATAGTGAACCACCGATTTGGTATCGCGGTCGTGCATCACTCCGTTTGGCCCCGGCTCCATCAATCCCATCATGTGCGCGAGCTCATAGATGGCCTCAACGGACAGGGTCTCGTCGCACTCAGCACTCCACCGCGTACGTGAGTTGCCCCAGGGTGAGACCTCCCCGATCCCAACTACCACCGTGACGTGATCAAGCGAAAGATGATCAAGCGCGGGCAGGGTCGCCAAGATTTTTTCACTCGGCGCCCGCAGTCCCACACCTACTCGCACAGAAGGCGCGATCCGTGCTTTGCCCACTTTTGCTTCAAGCACACGAGCCGCAAACTGACTCTGCAGTTGAGCCAAACGCGCGGTGTGTCGCCTCTCGGTGTCCGCGGACTCGCGCACTCTGGCCGCTCGCCCACCAAGATCTGTAATCTTGCTCAGCCCCAAAGTGAGGTCTGCCATCACAGGCTCAAGCAGCGCCTGAGCTCGAATATCTTCTCCGCACTGAGCGAGCAAGGCCGACGCCATCTGCGCTGTGGTGTAGGTCTTAAGCCCCGCCTCTCGCTCAAGAACTTCGCTCAGCGCGTCGTTGGCGGCCATGAGCCCGGTACCCTTGACCCAGCCAATTTTTGCTCCCACCAGAGTGAACAAGCGCCCCCACTGTTTGTGCTCGCTCTTCCATCGAGCGCACAAAACCTCAAGCGCGGCTTTGCTCTCGCCGTACAATCCATCGCCGCCAAAGAGCCCATGATTGGGTGACAGTGGAAGGACGCAATGACAGGTGCCATCGGTCACGCCATCGAGATGCTCCGCAAGCCGCGCGATCAAGCGCTGTACACCCACGAGTTGAATGCGCAGGGTCGCGAGCGAACGTGGACCCACATCCAGCAGTGACGCACTCTCACTCAGGGCAGCAAAGGGGAGCAGCAGCCCCGGGACGAGCTCGTTTTTTGCCAGCCATTGCACCAACGCGTCAATGTCAGTGAAGGATCCCTGGTTGAGTGGAAGCAAGTGAAGCTCTGCTCCGATGCTTGCATGCTCGCGGTAGAGAGCACGAAACTGCACACAGCGCTCGTCGCTAAACTTAGAGGTGGTAACAACCACTGTTTTTCCTGCAGAAAGCAGCTGGGCTACGAGCTCCATGGCGATGGAGCCAGGACCCGCGCCGGTGACCAGAGCGACCTGTGGTTGCGTGTTGGGCATCGCCGTCGCAGCACTCTCAGCGAGCTCGCGGAGGGTCGCCGCGACCATGGGTCGATCGAGTCTCTCTGCCCGCGCAGCGAGCCCACGTACCGTCTTGCGGACGGACCCGTCACGCACACCGAGGCGCTCAACGATGCGGTTCAGTTGTGCCGTCACAGGCCGAGCGTTCATGAGATCAAAATATAGCTTCGCGATGTCGCGTCGAACCCACTCAGCGGCGCTGGTGAGGTGCAGGTGTTTGTCCGATGAAAAGACCCCATCTGCGAGCGCCAGATAGCTGTCGTCATGCTCGGCTTCGACTGCAGCAAGCTTGTCGAACTGCCGTTGCATGTGGCCGTCGGCGGACGGTACTTGAGCCAGCTGTCCGGTTGAACGCAGGAGGTCTTGTGCGTTTTTGACGAGAATTCCATCAGGTCCGAGCAGACGTTGCTCGAGCTCGCGAAGTGCCGCTGCGTCGACCGCCGTCGCCGCGCCGTTGGTGCTGCTCACGGTGGTCAACGAAACCTGGTGCGTTGCAGCGTGCTGGGCGACCACTGCATCAATCCACGCGTGTCCCGAGGCTTGGTCTGAGACTCCCGCGCTCGACACGACTGAGAGAGCACCGCTGCGTGTCGAGTCCCCTGCTCGGGCGCTCAGGGCCAGCTCGGCCAAAACGTGTTTAACCCGGCCAGATCCAAGTGACCAGTGGTCAGCAAGATACTTTGTGGCGTCCGATTTACTGAGTCGTGCGGGGGCGAGGGCAGCGGTAAGTCGCTGCTCGACGGCCGCGGTAAGGTACTTGCCCGTGTCGGTGTACGAGGGCGATTTGGCACGCAGGGATTCTGCGAGTCGCGAGAGCGCAAGCTCGTGGCCTCCGTCGATCGGTCCGACTCCAAACTCTTGTCCGAGGTCCGCGAGGACTTGGTTGCGCTTGGCTGAGTTGCCTCCCAAGAGTTCATCGAGTGTCTCGTCATCTTTGAGCTGGTCTACGCGAACGCGCGCTTGGATCGCTAGAAGGGTTCGCAGTCCATCTCGTGCGGTGAAGGGAAGATCCTGGACTGGACCAGAACCTCGCCCGACGGTCACTGTGGCTGGCGATGGCGCGACCATGGTGGCCATTGCCGATGGAGCGGCGACGGCAGGGATCTGGGGTGTCGCCTGCGAATTTACAGCTAAAATGCTCTGGACAGCGGGAGGTCCGAGCCGCTCGGCCGCGTGGAGCTCGCTGTTGAGAACGCGTGGTCCTTCGATGGCGAGGGCTGCGATGGACTGGTTCGCCATGTTGGTGAGCGTCGGCTGTTCAGCGATCCCAATTTCAATCACGCGGCGAACGCGCTGGCCCGCAAAGAGCAGCTCTTGCGTGTCGATCCACCGCACCGGGGATGCAAACTGGTAGGCAAGAAGCTCGATGAGCACTGCGCGCGCGCGGGATTCAACGGGAGCCGCATCCCAGCGAGCAAGCATCTGTTGCAGCGGGACCGAGCCGGTGTACACGGCGATTTTTTCGATCTCATCACGCTCAAGTGAAAATGCGCGACCCGTGAGGTTAGGAATGTATCGTCCGACGAGCACCAAGGCTGGCAGGTCCGCGGGAAGCGCGCGTTCAAGCGTCGCACGAAACTTCGCTACCCCATCACGCAGCAGCGTCGAGTGAAACGGGACGTCCACTCCCGGAACCACGGCGATCGCTTTTTTCGGCTCGAACAGATACGCTCTTGCGCGCTCGGTGACCGCGGTCTTCAAGCGCTCCAGCGCGTTAATGTGGCCGGTAACGGCGTACTGTGCGCCACGGACGTTGAAGTTGACGATCTCGATCGCCTCGCCCTCCCGTGCACATCGGGTGACGATGTCTTGAAGCCCTGCGTCGTCCAGCGCTGCGTGGTTGGGTCGTACGACCCTCATCTCGTACACACTGCGACCAGCGGCGTCGCGATCCACAAGTCGATCCATCGTGAGACCGCGTGCGTACACAATCTCGATCGCCGCTTTGAGTGGAACCACCCTCGCGATCGCCGTAAGCGCTGAGTACTCACCTAGGCTGTGTCCCGCGAGCATCGCGTCGTGCACCAGCGCGCCTTCAGCGCGAAGCTCAGCCACCTGTGCAACGGCCAACACCACCATGGCCACTTGTGTAAATTGCGTGAGAAAAAGC
>JANNCG010000355.1:0-5590 GCA_031386385.1 Myxococcales bacterium | reverse complement strand
GCACGCATAGACGCACCGAAGGTGCTTGCGTGCGAGAGTCGCGCAGGGAGCACCGGGTGGCCAGGGCGCACTGGGCGAGGGCGCAGGGGGAAGGCGCGCAATGCGCTCGAACCGAGTGGGACCTATGACACTTCGCGCAGCGAAGTGCTTACCGCAGAGAATACGCTGGTGAATCCGCGCACTGAGCAGCGCGCACTGAGCAGGATGCACTGAGCAGCGCGCACTGAGCAGCGCGCGTTGCGCAGGGTATTCGTTGGCACACCCGGCGGCGAGCACTTCGCTGCGCGAAGTGTCATAGGTCCCGTGGGGTTAGACACCCTCAAGCCCTGCCGGTTTTACCCTCGCCCAGTGCGCCCTGGCCACCCGGTGCTCCCTGCGCGACTCTCGCACGCAAGCACCTTCGGTGCGTCTATGCGTGCTCATTTATAAGTTTAGCTATGTTAGCGAATTGCGCGGATTGACTGCGCGTCCGGCGTGTCACTTCGCTGCTCTCACTCACGCATCCCCGTTGGCGAGTGAAAACGCGTTCAACGGGTGCGTGAGTTCGCTGCACTTGTTCCACGGCGGTCGCTCCGTCATCGCTTCGCGACCCCGCGCAATTGAATCCATCCCCCAACCCCTTCCTTTTCGCAGGCAAAAGGAAGGGGAGCCAGAATTCTCAGTCGCCCTTTACGTTACACGATTGGCTCGTCTGAAAACATCTCCCTACCTCTGCCGCGCGATACTAGCGCTTCGCAGCAGGCTTGATCTTGCCCTTCGCAACTGCTTTGGGTGTGGTCTTGGGTTTTGCTTTGGGTTTTGCTTTGGGTTTGGCTATCGGCCCGGCAGTCAGCGCATCAAGTTGCTTCACAAGGGTCTTGGGTGCCACCGCGCGGTAGCTCTCATCGATCCATTCACGCAGGATTTCAACGGGGATTTGTTCGCCAGGCTCAAACCGCGCGGTCACCCAGCCGCTCTTGGCTAACCCGTAGCCTGTGGGCTTGGTAAACGGAAGCATCAACGCCGCCATGTTCGAGTGCGGAAGCTTGCATGTGACGCTGAAGGGCTGTCCTTCAGCGGACATAAACGCGAAGGTCTTCTCACGCACCGCGAGGTCGAGGTGCTCTGGCCATGGGCTCTTGAGGCTCGACTGTGGATAGGTCAGTCCGAACTCGCGCAGCGACTTCATGACTTCGTTTTGTGGTGTTTTTTTTGAGGTCGCCATGAGCGCGCTGAGTTTAAGCGCTCTGCAGATCAATCGCAACAATGGGCCCCGAGAGTGTCTCGGCGCCTACGGTTGCGTACAGCTCGCCGCCAGTGAAGACCATCCCCCACTTCATGTTGCGCTCAAGCTTGCTCGCGAGCTCGTTGACAAGCGGGCGGTGCACGGACCACGCTTGGACGGAGTCGAGCTTGAAGATCTCGCGGGACTGCATCTCTTTGACCAAGAGTCCTTGGTCGTGGTGGGTAAAGATCGAGACGCGGTCGCAGGCTTTGCGGGCGCGGTGGATGCGGTCGGCGCTGGGGGTTCCGATGTCGATCCAGTGGCGGATTTGGCCGCCGTGGTCACGGACCATCACCGCGGGGTCTGACGAGCCAGCGACGCCGGCGGCAGAGAAGGTGATCCCCTCTTCGTAGCTGTAGGCATACGCGATCACTCGGGTGACCAGGTGCGCGGGCGTCTCGCTGGGGTGCATCGCGGCGCGCAGATCGAGTTGTTCGTACACTCCTCGGTCTACGTCGGACAGGTCAATGAGCCAGTGATAGATCGTCGCGGTGAGTGCCATTCAGTGGGCAAAGAGAGAAGCACGGACTCTCACGCGGTAGCGACGGAATCGAATCCGTTTGGACGGAATTAATTCCTTCGCTTGGGCTGCGCCCGGGATAATCTCACAGCCAGAATGCGTAGTGTGCACTCACTGGCCCGTCGCCTCGACAAGCAAAGACAGTCCATGCTGCTTGGTTTATCGCTGAGCGGGTGTGCCGAAGCAACACCTTCGCAACTCAGCGACGTGATCCTTCGAGACGCCGCAAGCGACATTGTGAGCGCTCCGAGGGATGTGACGACTACGGACATTCTCTCCGACCAAAGTGCACCGATTGACGCGGTCACTGATGGCTCGTCGGACAGTGGCGCGACTGTCACTCGTTTTTTCGCCAACGGTCGGCCAGACTTTTTGTTCTACATCAATGACCTGATGCTGCAGCCATGGACAGGGCCTGCGCTCAGCGAAGCTGCCGCTCGGCTGCAGCTTGGAGAGCCACGAATGATCGGAACCATGGGACGCCCCGTGGTGCAGCTGGCCGAGTGGGAGTACAGCGCACTGCGCCTCCGCTCAAACGAGGTCGATGGCGCAGGAACGCCGCGGTCCACCTTTCCGTGTGTGACCGCTCTGCAGGGATGCGCCAACCCCGTAAGCCCACAAGAAGCCGTGCAACGCTTAGAGGCCTACTACCGCGCGCGCCGGGCGGCGCTGCCTGCAAACGCACAGATCCAATCGATCAATGGGCACTTTTGTTTTCAGCACTATGGCGCAGCGTGGGGAGCGGATTTTGTCGGCAGCGAGGTGGGCGAAAACGTGCAGAGCACCCAAGCCCATATCGCCTTCACTCGTGGCGCCGGCACGCAGTATGGGATCCCGTGGGGCATTGATATGTCGCCGTGGTACGGGCCTAGCATTCGCGACTACAGCACGACGCGCCCGTGGGCAGACAACTCGGGCGAGACGTACGGACACTCACTAAGCTTATTTCGTCGAACATATTATGCGAGCTATATGGCGGGGGCGAGTATGGTCGAGGCCGAAGGCGGCTCGGTGAACTTCTTTCGCGGCGAGAACGTCCCACTGGCAATCTCGCCGCTGGGGCAAGTGGGGCAAGAATTTTTCGCTTTCACCAACGCGCATCCAGAGCGCGGACGCCCCTATGTTCCGGCGGCGGTGGTGCTCGATCGGTTTCAGAGCTTTGGGCTAAGTTGGGTGGATATGGACCGGAGTTTTGACACCTTTCCCCTGAGAACTGAGCAGCGTTTTACGGCAGTACTCTTAGAGTCGCTCTGGCCCGGAAGCCTTCGGGTGCAGGGCGGCGACGAAAGCGGCTATATGGTTCCGGCGCCGTTTGGCGACACGGTGGACGTATTGCTTGAGACTGCATCCAGCGAGGTTCTGTCGAGGTATCGGGTGATCATGGTGACAGGTGACACTTCTGCAGACCCGGCGCTTGCGGCTCGACTACGGCCGTTGGTGATGGCCGGAGTGACCGTGATCACTGAGCCCACCGCGAGCCAGCAGACCCTCATCGGCAGACTCGTGGGTGGAATCGCCGCTCAGCCCTTAGGCCCCCTGGCGCTCGCGCGCGCTGAGGTCCGTCCGCTTGGAATGGGTCGAGTTGTTACGCTCAACGCCCCGGATGTTTGGCCCGAAGCGCTGCCTCACATTTTGCCTCAAATCATGCCGTTTACAGCCTCAGCACCCATAGAAATGCTGCTCAATCACCTGGGCGATCGCTGGATCATCACGTTGATCAACAACCGTGGCGTCACCAAGCAACCGCGAAGCCCCGAGGTGGTGGATCCCGCACAAGCGCAGGTTGTCACCGTGAGACCGAGCGCTGGAACACTGACCGTGGTGCAACCCTGGCGTCCGGGGACGAGCCTTGCCTCGGACGCGAGCTCGTTTACGGTCACCATAGGTCCGGGCGAAGTGGCTGTGTACGAAGTGCGCGCGCCGATGGTGCGTGAGTGAGCACAAACTCAGATTCTTCGTATCAACCGAGCCCGAAAAACCGGAGCCTCAACACCCCCGCGTTCACCTTGGCCAGGATACGAGAAATCTCGTGATGCACGCGCGGGCCTACGCGCTGGCATCGCTGCGGGGCGCTGCAACAACCAGCCGTTGGGTACCGCGCGAAACACAAACAGCTGCATGAGTGGCGGCGGAAACGGATTCGAAGAAGGCACCACCGCATTGGGATTGTATCGCTGCGGTGCTTGGTGCCCAGTGTCCGATACCGAGTTGTCGTTAAAGCTCACCCACAGTCGCTCTTCGGTGCGCGTGTGTTGTTCGCGGGTGATCTCAAATCCGTTGGCCTCGAAGGTCTGACCGCCGTGAAGCATCGGGGCTCCGCGCGCCTGATTATAGACTACGACAAATCGACGGATTTCGTCCAAAAACAGCGCTTGCTGCGTCGGTGGGCTTTGGGTGTCCCGGACCGCGCCGAACAACTGCTCGCGAAAGGTCACCACCCCCGCAGGCGTTTGCGCTCGTTGCGCTTCTGTCGGCACGGGCTCAATGGCGATCCGCGCCGAGTGACTCGATCCACCAAACACCGCATACACATCCGCCCAGTCATCCAGATCCGTCCGCGGAGCCCATGGCCCAGGAGCAAACCCTGCACTCTCCAATGTACGAATAAGACCAGCGAGCCGACCGACTGACAGCATGCACACACGCTCTGGGACCAACCCATAGCGCTCGACTCGGACCTCGCCAGAGGGATAGATTCGGAGCAAATCGCGCGGTGAATTCGCTGTCATCACAACGCTGACCGGTCCTGGGTGCTCACGCACGGCGCTCTCTGGGGCGACAAGATTCCAGCTAGGGCCGTCGCAAGAAGAGGACGAAACCCGCACAGGTGCTCGCGGGCCCTGAACGGCCTGCGGCTGTCCTGCCAGTTGTGGTGGCGTCTGTGCGCTCGCTCGAAGATCGACGCAAAGAGCAGCCAACCAAGCGATGACAACGACTGAGCGGCAAGGGTGCATGTGCGTGTAAATTAGCACACCCCTGCGGTGAGCATGAGCCAGGTGGCTCTATTTCGCGCGCAAAAATCGCAGCGTGTGAGCCTGTGTGGCGTCGTGGTGCATGATCCAGCTGTGGGTCGCGTCCACGGTGTGAAACTCTTTCATCACGGCGAGCTTGGTCTCGCTGACGGCGACGGTTCCGTCGGAGGGCTCGGTGCCGAAGACCTTGGTCGCGCGGGTGAGCCAGCTGGTGGGGTTCGCGATAGAAGTGGCGCGGGTCCCGGCGATCACGGCGCAGTGCTCTGGGGCGTTTGGCCATGATGAAGCGTCGCTGACTTCTTGCCCCGCAGGCCCATACAACCAACGGTACAGCGGAATCTCGCGCAGCATGGCGGCCACCCGAGAGCCGTCGTTGGGAGGCGCCAGCATCACCGCCCGCTCGATCTTGCAGTAAAGGGTCATATGGCGCAGGACAATCCCGCCGAGTGAGTGAGTCACCGCCATCACGGGGACATCTCCAAACTGCCCGTGCACACGCTCAGCGACCCACTCAGCGAGCGAAACAATCGAGCGCTCGCGAGAGGGATAGGTGACAGACCACGTGCGAAATCCCTCGCGTTCGAGCAGTTTTTGCATGGGGTGCATGGAGCGCTCAGAGCGCGCGAGGCCGTGCAGCAAGATCACCGGAGGGCTCCCGTTAGACGTCACTCAGCGACCTCATTTTTTCTTTGATCCAAACAACGGAACCATATCCGCCGGCCTAAACTTCTCGATCGTCTCGGTGACCTTGAGCACCAACAAATTGCGCTCACCGCGAAGCTCGTCGAGCTCTTTTTGCAAAAACGCGAGCTTCACAAACGTAAACAGCAAGCG
>JANNCG010000556.1:0-1909 GCA_031386385.1 Myxococcales bacterium | reverse complement strand
GTGGGTTCAGCCCTCGCAGATCCGGGCGGTCGAGCGAATGCGGGGACCGCGAGCGTCTATCACGGGTCAGCCATGGGGCTTCCGTTAGTTGCTACACGCGTACTTGAAGGCGTCGCGTCGGGCGATCGATTTGGGATCTCGGTCGCCGGCGCTGGTGACGTGAACGGCGATGGTTTTGGCGATCTGATCGTTGGAGCTTCGCTGTCAAACCCTGGGGCTCGCACCGACGCTGGGACTGCCACGCTGTATCTTGGGAGCGCAGTTGGCGTTGCGATGGTGGCGTCACGAGTTCTTGAGGGCGTGCTCGCAGCGGATAACTTTGGTGCGTCTGTTGGATGCGTCGGGGACATCGATGCAGACGGCTACGCGGACCTCGCAGTAGGCGCACCGCTTGCAGATCCCGGAGCGCGAACGAGCGCAGGGACCGCGAGTATTTTTCACGGCAGCGCAGCAGGTATTGCGATGGCTCCCACGCGCCTGCTTGAGGGCGCTGTCGCTGGTGACCAACTGGGAATCTCCCTGGCAAATGGCTCAGATTTCAACGGAGATGGTTTTGCTGACCTCGTAGTGGGGGCATTTAACGCAGACCCCGGAGGACGAGCAAACGCAGGAGCCGCAAGTGTGTATCACGGCAGCGCGATGGGGATTGCCGCCATGGCTACGCGCACGCTCGAGGGAACCGCTGCGAGCGATCAATTTGGAATCTCACTCGCCGCAAGCGGTGATCTCGACGGCGACGGATTTTGTGACCTTGTCGTTGGCGCAAACACGGCATCTCCCGGCGCGCGAGCATCTGCAGGCACCGCGAGCGTGTTTGTCGGAAGTGCAATGGGCGTCGCGATGGCGGCCACTCGGGTCCTTGAGGGCACTGCCGCCGGCGATCAGTTCGGGATCTCGGTCGCGAACGTCGGAGATTCAAACGGGGACGGCTTCGCGGATCTCGTTGTCGGAGCGTCGCTTGCCGATCCCGGAGCGCGTGTCAACGCCGGAAGCGCGAGTGTGTTCAACGGCAGTCCGATAGGAGTCCCGATGGTAGCGACTCGGGTACTTGAGGGCGTGCTCGCTGGAGACAGCTTCGGAATCGCGGTCGGCAGTGCTGGCGACACGAACGGTGACGGATTCGCAGATCTCGCTGTTGGTGCAACCTTGGCGGACCCAGGCGGGCGCTCAAACGCTGGCACTGCTTCGGTGTTTTTGGGCAGCATGATGGGGATTGCTATGGGCCCAGCGCAAGTCTATGAAGGCGTGTTGGCGAGCGACAGTTTTGGTGTTTCAGTCGCGTTTTTGAGTCACACGCGGAGTGGAAATAGGCGGCCAAGTGCAAAATAAGTCTGTAACGAATTCAAAATGTTAGCTCCGTCACGCGTGATACGAGTGGAGCCGCCGTGAGTCCAAATATTCCCACTGAGCCCCTCGACTTTCGGCGTGTTGACGAACACTCCATGCGCGAGCAAGCAGAGCACTTTTGCGCCGAGCTCACCAAGCGCAGGACCGTGCGCGAGTTCTCGAGCGAACCGGTTGCGCTTGATGTCGTTCGGACGTGCATTCAGACCGCAGCGCAGGCTCCCTCAGGCGCGAACAAACAACCGTGGACGTTTGTGCTCGTGACTGACCCCGAGGTGAAACACAAGATTCGGCTTGCTGCGGAAGAAGAAGAGAGAGCGTTCTACGCCGGACGCGCCTCAGAGCAATGGATCAAAGATCTTGCACCCCTCGGCACGGACGAGCACAAGCCCTTTCTCGACACCGCGCCGTGTCTCATCGTTGTGTTCGCTCAGCGGCACGGGCCCGAAGGCGAGAAGCACTACTACGTCGCTGAGAGCGTCGGCATCGCCTGTGGCTTTCTCATCGCTGCGCTGCATCATGCAGGACTCGTCACGCTCACACACACGCCGAGTCCCATGGGATT
>JANNCG010000304.1:0-3433 GCA_031386385.1 Myxococcales bacterium | reverse complement strand
GCGTGCAGATGTTGCAGCCAAAGATGCGGACTCGACCGCGGTGCAAGCCAAGCTGCAGCACGCAAAAGAGCACCCGCCATTTTTTGGCAAGTCCGACTGGGAGCGTGAGGTTGCGTCGCTTGAAGAAGAGCTCGGAGAGCGACAGCAGGCTGCGTCTGAGCGGCGGCGTGCGTTGACTGAGTGCGACAATCAACTTGCGCTTGTGCAAACACGATTGGCTGGCGAAAACGCACAGGTTCAGATGCTTGATCGCGCCGTGAGTGACGCCGCAGCGCGCACAGAGCTCGTTCGCGCTGAGATCGCCCAAATCGAAAAGGCTCTCGGCTCGCAGCGCCCCGCGCGAAGGCTCTCGGTCCAGCAGGCAGACGAATACCTAGCCGGCGTGTGGAACGCGCGCAACGAGGTCCGCGCTCGCATCGAGACCCTTACCAACCAACACCGCGGGGGTGCCCTTGAGCTTGAGCGGGTGTCAGCGCAAGGACGGCAGTGGACCGCTGAGCGAGAGCGACTGCGTGGCGCTGTCGAGCAAGCGCGCAAAGCCAGCACAGCGGTGCAGCAAGAGACCACCAGGCAGCTCAGCGCGCGTCGTCAGCAGGGGGTCGCGCAGTACGTTGATCGCGTGTTGGCGCCACTTGAAGAGTCGCTGTCGCAAGTGGATCGCATTTTTGTCGAGCCCGCGCGGCAGGTTCTTTTGCAGCGAAGTGGTGGACCCGCTCCCAAAGCGGGGACCCTTCGCGCAAAAGCCGAGGGTCTCGCGCAAGCCCTGGCGCAGCTGTCTCCACGGGTTGAGCCCTTGCTCGCCGAGCAAGCGGGAATGCTTGATCGCATGAAGCGTGATTTTTGCGACAAGTGGAAAGAAGCTGTCCAGGGCGCCTGGATCGCGTAGACTCAACAGTTAAACAACGGTTTTCTAGAAAGGGGCGAGTTTATGATTGAGGCGAAGTTCACGGTCGTGGGTCATTGTGCAGATGGTGACGCTCGGTTGTTGTCGGTGTTTGAGGATGTCGCGGATGGCCAAGAGCACATTCTGCTCTATCGTGTGACAAAAGATGGTGTGCCGGGGGCATTGCACTCTCCCGCAGTGCAGACCGCGCGTATTGTGGGTTGTCGCTATGCGATGGTGACGCTCAACCACGTCGGCGCTGACGCCACGGTTGAGTACCTCGCGGTGAGCGTGTCATCGGGGTCGCCACTTGATGCCAACGTCCTGTGGAACAGCAGCAATTATCCTCACAGAGTGTTTCGTACTCTTTCGAGCAAGCGCCCCCCACGCGTCGCGTTGGTGACCTGCAACGGGCCTTGGGAGATGCCACAAAAACGCAAGTACGCGCTCTGGCGTGAGCTGCAAAAACAGGTCAACGCAGGCAAGGTGGATCTGGTCCTTCACGGTGGCGATCAGATCTATGCAGACCCGGTGCGAGTCAGCGCTCTTGAGCTGATTGCAAAAGATTCTGCGACGAGCGCTGAGACGATCTATCAGCACGCCCTTGCACGCTATGTTGAGAAGTATTTGTGGGCGTGGTCAGTGCCTGAGATGCGAGAGATATTGGGGACGGTTCCGCATTTGATGATGTGGGACGACCACGAGGTGTACGACGGTTGGGGATCCAACGAAGAGGATGCACAGCCAGAATCGCAGGCCATTTTTCGCGCAGCGAAAGAGGCGTTCAGCGTATTTCAGCGCTCGCATGGTCCGATGGCCTGGAGCAGTAAGACGCACGGATGGGGTGTCTTGACGGACTCTGTTGGGATCGCGGCGCTTGATGGTCGATCGTTGCGCAACTACTCAAAGGGCATTGTGCACGGCGCTGAGCAGTTGAATCTCTTCGCTGAGTGGCTCAAGGCGGCAGCGACGCTTAAGCTGAAGCACTTGTTTGTGATGGTGGGGATTCCCGTGGTGTTTGCGCCGATAGTGGGCTTGTTGAAGCTGTACGAAGCTACCCCTTGGCGCGAAGAGATGACCGATGATTTGCGTGACGCTTGGGTGGCACCCAACAACGCCGAAGAGCTGCGTCGGCTGCTTTTTCGCGTGTTTGATTTTATCAAAGCATCTCCCGAGACACACGTCACGCTGTTGAGTGGGGATGTGCACGTGGGGACGCTTGCGGCCATTCACTCAACGCTCACGGCGCACGGTGGGTCTGCAAGTACGCCTGTTGTTTTGCATCAAATTACCTCATCGGGTATCGCCACTGCACCTCCCACGGGGATCTCTGCGGCGCTGCTTCGTGCGGTGACGGGCGGTGCTGTTGAGCTTGTGGGCTCGTCGGTGACTGGACAACTTCTGCGGCTCTCTGGCGCCAAGAACGCGCATCTTGTATCCGAGCGAAACTTTGTGGTCATCTCGATGAGCGACGAGAGTGGCAACGACTGGGATGCTTTCGGCAATCAGTGGGTTGAGTTTTGTGCGGAGGACGGTGACGCTGTGCGGTGGTTTGAGCAGGTGCTGCTGCGCGGTTGATCGGGTTTTTTGCAGCACATTACTCGTCATTTCTCTGTGCCCACCGTTTGTAGTTTTCCCAGGAAATTTGGCTGCATTTCGTCTAACTCTGCGCGGTACACGTGGTGTACGATTGTCGTTGTTAGGGCTTATGAGTTGTTAGCGCAGCCGTCTGCGGAGATTAAAACGATGTTCGTTTATTTGATGCGAACGTCTTAGTGCATCTTCGGGTGTGGCCGTGCTGTGGTCGCGGTTTTTCGATTTGTCATTCAACACGGAGGTTATTGATACAGTGAATACTCAGAGAATTTTCACGCGATTGAGTCGCTATGCGGCGCTTTCGTTGGTTGCGCTCGTCGCGGCTGTGCTGCACGGCTGCCCCCCATCCGTAGACGCTACGACTCTGCGGGTGTGCACAGAGGCCACCACGTGTGGGCTGTGCATGGGCGCTCGTCCCAGAGGAATCACCTGCGGTTGGTGCCAATCGGGCGCCACGGGGCAGTGTATGCCGTCGCCGAACGGGAGCGATGCACCCTCTTCGTGCACTGGGGACGGAGCCCAGTGGGTGGTCAACAGAACCGCGTCGAGCTGTCCGGTGATCCCCGCGAGTGGCGTGGATCCGAATCGCTAACGGGCTGTGATTTGTTAATCAATTTGCAATACAAAATAGAGGGAGTGTCAAATGAGTACAGTTAAATCGCAGATACAGCCAGCGGACTATGAGCGCCTTCGCGCGATGTTGCGGGCGGCTTTTCCGGATCAATCACCACAGGCACAAATCACCGACGTGATGGTGGATTCGTTTGTGCAGTCGCTGTGGAGTCAATGGAAGCCGAGCTTTCAGACGGATTTGGGGGTTCCTGCTCCAGAGCAGGCACCAACAGTTGAGATGAGCGCGTTGGTGATGCCCGCAGCCACGAGCGAGCCGGAGACATCAACGTCTGTACTTGGGTACTTTCTCGCGCACTCTGCACACAGGCACCACCGTCGAGG
>JANNCG010000261.1:0-1716 GCA_031386385.1 Myxococcales bacterium | reverse complement strand
CGAACTCAATGATTAACGAGCCCGAAGAGGTGACTTCTGAACAGCAAGATCGCTCTGTGATCGGCGTGCCACGGGTCGTTGGTCTCGCGGGAAACGTTCAAGAGTGGAACCGCGATGTCACGCACTACTATTTTGGGCCTGCGTACGGCCGAGCGCTTCTTGTTGATCCCGCCCCTCGGGGCGAGTTTTTTGAGCCACATTCTGTGCGCGGAGCATCTTATGGCCATACATCCATTAGAACCTATGTGACGCTGCGCGATGGTCGCGACGACGAATGGGTCGATCCAAATAATTTTCCGCGTGGGACCAGCCGCAATGGAGAGGGATGGCAGGGGCCGGCCATTGGGTTTCGCTGCGCGAGATCGATTGGGTCCCCTCCATGAAGCAAGTGACTTCTGGGCTCGCATTGATCGCCAGCTTGGTTGGCTTTGGTGCGCAGTGTGCGGTGGTTCGTCCCCAGGCGGTGCTCTATATCGACACGGACGCAGTGGTGCCCCACCAGCAACAGCCGCGGTTTCGAACGACCGAGCCTGGGATGGTCACACGTGCGCGAATTATGTTTCTTGATGAGCAGTTTCGGCTCTGCTCTGAGTGTTCTCGCGACTACGTTTTAACGTCGAACACACTCTGGCCGCTGTCGGTTGGGATTGCTGCGTCGCATTCGAGCCGTTATGTGCGCGTCTTGCTCATCCAAAACGCCCGTCCGGGGCCCTCGGGTGAGTTCTCACCCAGCGACCCTGGCGTCGTTGATGTTGTGGCGCGACTGCGGTTTGGTGACGAAATTTCGCGACAGTTGATCACGGTTCCTTTTGACTGTGTCGGCGTGGGTGCCGACCTCAACGCGCGCGAGTCTTGCGCAGATGGCCATCGCCGGGTCCCGATCCGCGATACCCAGCTGCTATCGCAGCCACCTACGACCGTCACAAACACTTGGCGAGCATCGCACCGAGTGGATTGTCAATCAGAGCCACTGGCGGGCGCGGCGCTCGAGGATGTACCGACTGCGAGAGTGTGTATCCCTGGTGGAGTCTTCTGGATGGGAAACTCAAACTCTGAAGGCGACGGCCCAGCCTACGACGCAATACCCGAGCATCCGGTTGCGGTTTCGCCGTTTCACATGGACCGATTTGAATACACCGTAGGGCGCTATTTGCGAGCGAGTCTTGGACCGGGAGAGCGCGCTCTCGTGGATGAGCGTCTGCGAAGTTATTACCGACCCACGTGGTGCAATACTGCGAAGCCCTCGCCGGAGGATCTCCCATTTAACTGCGTTCCGTGGGAGACCGCGCAGACCCTTTGCGCGCTTGAAGGGGGTCGGCTTCCAACGGAGGCTGAGTGGGAGTGGGCGGCGCAGGGTCGTGAAGAAGAACGGAGATTTCCATGGGGAAATCGACAGCCCGAGTGTGGCTACGCGCCGGGGTATCTTCCGTGTCGCACCTGCCCGAGCGATCAGTACATCGAGTATTGCGTGGCAAGACGGCTCGAATTTACCGAAGGAGGAGGCGCCCGATGGCAGCGGTATCTCGATCACTCAGATCCATTCATTCACTATTGGCAAGATCAGACTTTAGACGGTGTCTTCGCGATGGGCAGCGGCCTTGAGGAATGGACGACGGATCGGTATCAGTTTTACTCTGAGCCATGTTGGTCGCCACCGAGCGAAGACACCGTCTAAAGTCTGATCTTGCCAATAGTGAATGAATGGATCTGAGTGAT
>JANNCG010000234.1:0-3474 GCA_031386385.1 Myxococcales bacterium | reverse complement strand
CGGGTCCCTCGTTCCGCTTCACGAAAGAGATTGTGCACAACTCTGTCGGTTGAAGCAATTGGCATTTCGTCCTGATTTTTCGCAATTGATCGTCTCCCACCCCTCGACAAGCGTCGAGATCTACGGGACCCTTAGCGCCCTAGATGCACACTTTTTTCGCGATGGGTGTCTTTCTGTTTCAATCCGCCGTCTGTGACAAGGGCTCTCGCTCGGCACCAGGATGGAGCCCACCCACAGTGGTGAATCTTCCGGACACGATCGTTGTGGTGAACGAAGAAGACATCATCATTGACGATGGTGTCGTGCCCGTCCAACGACCGCGGTTGGCTCAAGAACAAAGACTCGCGCTTCGGCGAACAACCGCACACGTTGTACGTGGGAGCTTTTGGCAGCGAGTTCTCGATGCTCCAGACTCACTGTAATTAAACGTTGCAAAAGTTTTTTCGTCACTTTTGATCCCAAGCAAAGCACCTGTGTTCGTGTCTGTGAAAAACGAAGGGATTTTCACGAACCATGAACACATCCATCAAAAAAGTCACTCTTGTCGCGTTGGTACTCACACTCTGCTCCGCTGCTGCGGGCGCACAGGACAACGGTCAGTGCGCCGGTCAGGGCAACGCAGCGCAGACGAGCGCATCCCAGACGTTTTGTTTTGTCGGCGAGAATGTGCCGGGCTCACTTGTGGGCGCGAGCGGACAGACGGTGCGCCCGTTGCGCCAGCTTCGTGGACCATCACTTCTTCGCTTGCGCGCACATTTTGTGCCTGAAATGATGAAAGGTGTTGAGAACTTGTAGGCCTCCGTCCGTGCAGCCTCACGAGCGGCAAAGAGTCCTGAAGTTTTGTTGAAACATTGAACAAATCCATTGCTTGCCTGTAGAATCTCGCGATGAAGCAGCGACGGGCTTTGCAGTGCGTTGTGCTCTTAGCTTTGGTGTCGAGCGAGACACTGGCGCAAACAGCACCAACCACTCCGCCAGTGACCACGCCAGTTGATCCTGATGCGGTGGCACGTTTGTCCTTTGAACAGGGCGTGACGGCGATGGCGGATGAGCGGTACACCGACGCGTTGATGCTGTTTAACCGCAGCTATGAGATTCGCCGCGCTGCGAGCGTGGCTCTCAATCTTGGGATTACGCTTCGAGCTCTTGGGCGGCTTGTCGAGGCTCGCGTTCGGTTCAACGAGTTTCTCGAGGTCGCGTCGACGACGCTTCGAGAACGACATGGACGTGACGTGACGAACTTTCTCGCGGATATTAGCCGGCGAATCGGCAGGGTGCATCTGACGGCGCTTGAGCCTTCATCCGCAAGAATCAACGTCGATGGAAGACGCGTCGCGGTCGACGAGAACGACGATGTGCAGATTGATCCAGGCGAGCATAGGGTAGAGGCTTCTGCGCAGGGATTCACTTCGTTGAGCCTGCCGGTTCAGATCACCAGCGGTGCGCGGATTGAGCTGACTTTTCGCTTGCAGCCCGCGGTCCCGACGACCGTGCCGGATCCGAGAGTTACGCTCACGACACGAGAGGGTGGCAGCCGAACCACAACCATCGCCAACGGTGCGGTGGGGACCGCTGGACCAAATCAAAACGGGACAACCATCGGTCGTGATAGACTCCCGCCGCCGAGTGGCTCTGTGTTGAGCAGCGCATGGCTTTGGATCGGAGTGGGAGTGGGCGTCGCTGCGGCAGTGACAATCCCTGCAGTGTTGCTCACGCGCGGCCCGGACTATCCAAATTATCCCGGAGCGTTTTGCATTCGCACCGACGGACTGGCTTGCAATTAACCTATGAAACTACGGACCACAGTGCTTAGAAAGACCATTCATTCTGCGCGCAGTTATGGGCTCGCAGCGGCGTCTTTGTGTGTGCTCGCGCTCTCAACTTTTGGCTGCCGAGCAAACCCATCGGGGCTTCGTGTTGTGGTGATCACGGACTTTGATTCGCCCGCGCTTGGGGGTGTCGTGCTGCGAGTGTTTCGTGTGTCCACGACCGCGGGAGTGCCCGATACAGAGTTGCGGAATGTTCCGGTCGCGTTGATGGCGGGTGGTGTGGGATTTCCCGTGCGATACACCGTGTACTTAACGGGCGCGGCGACAGAGCAAGTGCGCCTTGAGGCCGAAGGTCACACCCTCGCGACGTGGCCGGCGGGCGCACCCATGCCGATGCCGGCAGCTCCGGCGGTGAGCGCTCGCGCGATCAGTGGTTTTGCATCGGGACAAATTCGCACACTTCAGATGGTGCTTCACGGGCAGTGCATCAACGCGAGTCCTTGTGCGTCGGGGGAGACCTGCGTGCCGGGAATGGGAATGTCGCGTTGCATTCCCGCGACGCGGCAGGTGACCGAATTGCCTGTGTTTGATCCCACGAATGAGAGCACCGATTCCCCCGTGGTGCCCATCGATGGCCCCGTGGTCCCGTTCGATGTGCCGAACAATCCAATCGATATTCCGATATTTTTTCCTCCAGATGGGCCACCGGGCGGAGGGTGCTCTCCTCCGGAGTTAGGATCGCCCGTGACGATCCAATCTGCCTTTGCAGCAGGCTCGCCATCGTTCGATCCCTCGCTGCTTGCGATGGTGCTCAACTCAACGGGCGCAGGAAACTCGTTGCAGCTTTTGTTTGCTGCGAACGTGCCGCCAAACCCGTTTCCTCAGCGATTTGGCACAGCAAGAGTCAACTACACCGCAGGTAGTTCGTTGTCGCTCGCTGGCCCAAACGGAGCCTCCACGTTCTTCAACAACGCAGCCGTTGATGCAATCATGGGAGTCACCATTGGTCCGCTGATGGGAGTCGGTGGTGTTCCAGGATTTGTCGCCGTCTCGGGAGGGATGGGACCGCTTACCTTTAAGGGTGCGCCGATTGAAGCGGACGCGTTTGTGAATCCCTTCATGACTATCAATGTCCCGATGGCGATGGCGAACGGCGCGACAGTGGACTCCAAGTCCATGTTTGGGGCGTCCATTCAGGCTCCTTCGATGATGGGTGGCACGATGCGGATCCCACTGTTGGGCATGTTCGATCGGGCCAGCTCTCTTTTGCGCGTGACGTTTCCCGATCCGATGGGGCCCAATCCACCGAGAGAATTCACGGTGTCTCCGGTCAACGCGATGAACTCAGGAGGCCCCGAGCGGATCGAAGCCGTTGGCTCCGATGCGCAGCGGTTTTACTTCCTGACCACAAGCTCAATGGGCGCCTCGCAGGCCATCTCAAGTTGTCAGTTCAACACTGCTGGAATTCAAGCGCAAATGTCCCCACGCATTGACGCTCGCTGTGACGGCTACATGCCCATGATCGACATGGTCCGAGGTTCATTTAGCGCGGTGTACGTGGACGGGGCGTTCGACTGTCCCGGCGCCGAATTGTTCTCGGGTCCTGGTTGGTACGCAGCATTTGTGCAGATGGTCGGCGGGCAGGCTCACGTGCGTGCGGGCAAGCTCTCGACCATGAGTACGCGATTGACGGACCTTCCGATCG
>JANNCG010000230.1:0-7436 GCA_031386385.1 Myxococcales bacterium | reverse complement strand
CGGGTCCGAACAAATTGCCATCTAGCCAGAGGACATCGTCGTGAGTGCTCCAATATGCGGTGACTCCTGACGCAACAGCTGGCATCCCTTCCCCGCACGGATTGCGGTCACGATCGATGCTCAGCGCGGTGGTATCGAGATCCGCAGCAAGGAGCACAACTTGGTCCAGAAACGGCTTTTGACCACTGCTCGACAAATATCCCAGCGCTTCTTGAGTTGTATAGCACCCCTCGGAGTGAGCGACTACAGATAGCTTAAGAGATGTACAGTTTTTAATATTTGTCCATAGGCCACTCAGCG
The DNA here is from genome assembly GCA_031386385.1 of Myxococcales bacterium. GTDB lineage: Bacteria > Myxococcota_A > Polyangia > Polyangiales > JANNCG01. The sequence continues at coordinate 7,136 of JANNCG010000230.1, read as the reverse complement.
CTACGAGCAGGTTGCTGAGGCTTTGCTCGCCGAGCTTAGCGTTTTCTCGGGTCGTATGCAGATCAAGCGCAACGGTAAATCCGCTTCCCACACAGGGCCACGAAAACCCAACGACGAGACCCTGATAGGGCGCATCGAGCGACACCGAACTGCAGCTTCCGCCGTCGGCCCCTTGTCCGAGGAGTGCGCCTCCAACGACGTTGACGCCCTGAAGCGCCATCCCGCAGAGGGCGAAATCAGCCACCGAACCAGGCCAGTCGGTGTCAAGCCCATGGATAAATACCGTGAGGTATGCAGTGCCGTTGGCGTCCAGTGTTTTGCTTAAATCATTGACGAGAAGCGCTGCGTAGTCGGCAGGTATAGTGCTGGCCGGATCGTTTGTATGAACGGAATAGTCGGCGCTGTTTGCCACGTAATTCACCGTACCGCCTGACGAGCTCGGAGGCACCGGGGCGGAGCAAAAGGTCAGCTCCCCGGTCGGGAGCGGTGTGGCGCCAAAGCCGGAGCCGTCAGCGGTTCTGTTAGTAACAACGTAGCTGTTCGCAAATGTTGGTGCGGTCATTGATTGAGATCCCCTTGGTGTTGAACGTAGAGCCACAACGCTACTGGAGTGTTGAAAGAAGTGCAAACGTCTGCGTTTCAATTCGTCGAAGCCAAATTGGGCTTCGAGATTTGTCTTTCAGTACGCAGCAGAACAGAGCCTGCTATTCGGCTGCGCGCCGCTATTTGCTGGGATTATTTCGATGTGATAGAGTCCAGACATGTGGAGACTGACCGGGATTGTTGCTGTGCTGGTGCTGGGTGGCTGCCCCTCAACGACGCCGCCTTGGGCTGATCTGGGGACCCCTGTGAGCCCTTCTGACGGCTCGGGGATTCGCAATCCGGACGGCTCTCCTGTGGTGCGTCGCGATGGCGGTGCGGACGCCGGTGATCCTGATGGTGCCGTTGAGCCGCAAATGGATGGGGGAGGGGGCGGAATGAACGCCAGCACTCTGCCGAATCCGCCGTTTATTCCGTTAGGCGTTGTGCCGCCGCCGCCGATCTCTGGCGGCAACGTGTACGCGACGAGCAACGGCCAGTCGATTGTTGTCAGTGACACGGACCGTGATCGCGTGTGGATCGTTGATGCGGCCACGTTTAGGGTTCGTCACGAGGTGATGCTGCAGCTCAACGACGAGCCGGGTCGCATCGCTGAGGACGCCATGGGCAACGTGCACGTCGTTCTTCGTCGCTCAGGAAACATCGCCTCCATTGACCCCGCGATGGGCACCGTCATCAGTCGTCGTGCGGTCTGCGGCGCGCCGCGAGGGATCGCGTACGACCGGTTTGACTCAGCGCTGCGAGTCGCATGTTTGGGCGGCGAGCTGGTCACCTTGCCAAACGTCGGAGCGGTCACCACGACCATGGTCGGCACAGATTTGCGCGACATTGTGGTGCGCGAGCAAGACATCGTGGTGAGCACGTTTCGCGGTGCGCACGTGTTGTTTTTTGATCACCAACTGCGCATGCTCGCGGATGTCGCGCTGACGGTTCCGGCGCGGTACGGGGAGCGCGTCACGACGATCTGGCGCATGATTGCTGGCCGTGACGGAAGCATCCTGCTCACCGCGCAGGCCACGACTCTAACCCCCGTTGCGGGCGCAGTCCCGGGCTACGCACCCATGGACTACAACACGCAGTGCTTGGGACTTATCAACACCGTCCTGATTCGACTGCGCACACATGATACACCGTTTGAGTTATTGCACGGGTCACGCTTGCTTCCGCTACCGGTGGATATTATCGATGACCCCATGCAGCCGTGGGTCGTCTCTGCGGCGAACCGAGGTGAGCGAATTCGCTCGGCATTTGACTCGTTTGCGCAAGTGGCCAGCGTCCCTCTAGACTCTTGTGTGCCGACACGGGCCATGGTCGCGGCCAATCACACCATCACTGGCGGAGCGCGGGTGGGAGCCAATATGGTGTTTTTTGGCCGACAACCGGCGACCTTGTTTCGCACCGACGGTCAGCAGTTGGTCCTGGCAGGTGCGCGGGGCACCGAGCACACGGGACATCGGATGTTTCACTCAAACTTCAACGCGCGAACGGGTATGGCCTGCGCGAGCTGTCATCCCGAAGGAGCGGATGATGGTTTAGTATGGAATTTTCAAGGCGGACCCTTTCGTACGATCTCGCTTCGCGGCTTCATCGGCGGCTCGGCTCCGTTTCACTGGAACGGTCAGTTCAACCTGCTAAGCGATCTCACCGCGAGCGTCTTTGTGCGCTTCATGGGAGGCCCCAGCGTCTCGGCGGACTACTCAGATCTGCTTCAAGACTGGCTCGATTCCCTGCCGATCTATACCGGGCCAGCGCCGGCCACACCGGAGGCTCGCGCTGCGATCATGCGTGGTGACACCGTGTTTCGCTCGCTGCCCAACAGCTGTGACACCTGTCATCGTGGACCGAATTTTACCAACGCCCGCACGATGAACATCGGGACCGGCGGTTCGTTTCAAGTTCCGTCGCTGACAGGCGTCCGGTTTAGAGCGCCGTACATGCACAACGGCTGTGCAACGTCGCTCGCGGCGCGGGGGATGAGCCGCGAGTGCTTCGGGCCCATGCACCCTGGGTACGATTTTACTGCCGCAGAAGAGAGCGATCTGCTCGCGTTTTTGAACTCGATTTAGGACGAACTGGGACGGGATTTTGCAGTCCGTTTGTTCTTCGACTTTTCGCTCGGGGTGTCGAGCGGGCTCATGTTGGTCTTGACCGCCCGCTCGCGCTTGACCGGCTCGCGGTCATCGTCGTCGCTCATGCTCACGCTGACATCTGACGAGAGCGCGAACAGCTCGCGCAACGCACCATTGTCGAGCTCGGTGATCCAGTTCTCTCCGCTACCGACAACCTTCGCCGCGAGCTCGCGTTTTTGCACCAGCAAGCGGTCGAGTTTTTCTTCAACCGTTCCGGCGCAAAATAGCTTGTGCACTTGGACGTTGCGGGTCTGACCGATGCGGTAGGCGCGATCGGTGGCTTGGTCTTCGACGGCGGGGTTCCACCAGCGATCGTAGTGAAATACGTGGTTAGCAGCGGTAAGGTTGAGCCCGGTTCCACCGGCTTTGAGCGAGAGAACAAAGATCTTGGGTCCGTTGCGGTCGTCTTGAAAACGACTGACCATTTCGTCGCGCGCTTTTTTCAGCGTACCGCCGTGCAGATACAGCACCTCGACACCCAGTGTTGAAGCCAGATGCTCAGCGAGCTTATTGCCCATCTCTCTAAACTGCGTAAACACAAGGGCCTTGTCCCCGGTCGAGACCGCCTCTTCGAGCATCTCTGTGATCCGCGCGAGCTTGCCAGAGCGCCCCGGTAGAGGGCCCTTCTCCGCCAAGTACTGCGCGGGATGATTGCAGATTTGCTTGAGAAATAGCAGCAAAGCCAACACACGGCCGCGGCGCGCGATGCCCTCAGAAGACTCGATCCTTCGAAGCTCTTCATCGACGGCGGCTTTGTAGAGGGTCGCTTGCTCGCGCGTGAGCGTACACACCACCGTCATCTCGTTTTTGTCTGGAAGGTCTTGAATGATGGTGGGATCGCTCTTGAGTCTCCGAAGCACAAACGGGCCCACCATCTTGCGCAATCGCGCCGCTGCGTCCTCGTCGCCGTAGCGCTCAATGGGCAGCGCAAACTCGCGGCGAAACGCATCAAGCCCGCCGAGCAGTGAGGGGTTGGCGAAATCCAAGATGGACCACAGCTCTGAGAGGCGGTTTTCTACAGGTGTTCCCGTGAGGGCAAAGCGTTGGTGGCCTCTGAGTGTGCGCGTGGCGCGAGCGGTCGCAGAGAGGGGATTCTTGATGTTTTGCGCTTCGTCCAAAATGATCGTCGACCACTCAATCGCGCTCAACAGATCCGCGTCTCGCCGAAGCAGACCATAGCTGCTCAGAACTATAAGCCCTGCTGACCCACGGTCATCTACTTTCTTGATCAGGTCCGCTGAGCCGCGAGAGCGCTCGAGGCCATAGTGAGGGACCACGCCAAGCGAGGGCGAAAACCGAGATATTTCGCTCTCCCAGTTTCCCAGCACCGACGTGGGCGCGATGAGCAGTGTGGGGCGCTTGTCGGTGGGCGCATCTGCTTGTCGTGCGAGCAAAAATGCTAGGATTTGCATCGTCTTGCCCAAGCCCATGTCGTCCGCGAGGCATGCGCCAAGCCCCAACGATCCCATGGTCTTCAGCCACGCGAGTCCGCGCCTTTGGTAGGGACGAAGTGTGGCGTTGAGGTTTGGCGGAGCATCGGCCTCGGTGGCGGCTCCTGCTCGCACTTGCGCTAGCAGGTCTGCGAAGTTTCCACTCGTGGAGACAGAGACAGCGCAGGTGCCTTCGCGGGTCTCGCCCACAAGCGCCGCTTTGATTGCATCGCGGACCGAGATGGTTTTTTTTCCGCCGGACATATGCGTGCGGATCTCTGAGAGCTCGTTGGGATCAATCGCGACCCACGCGCCTTTGAAGCGCACCAACGGAGCCTTTTGTTTGGCCAACGCGGCTAAGTCTTTGTCCGTGAGGGTCGAGTCACCGATCACCGCTTGCCAGTCCACGTTGACCAGCTCATTCATCGCGAGGGTCGTCGCGCCGCCGGTTGCGCCCAGTCCGCCGGGGTTAAACCCCGAGAGCCCCAGGCGCGATTTGGTCGGGTCTTTTCCGATGTTCGCGACACGTGCATCGCTACCTCCCACACGCATGCGAAGCCGAAGTCGTCGCTGTCCTGCGGCCGTGAGCTCACCGGGAACAATCACACCAAACCCCGCCTCTGCAAGGACCTTTGCGCCGCGCTCAAGAAACTCCCAAGCTGCAGAGGCATCAAGCATCAACAGCTCTGGTTTAGCGTCCACAAGGGCCGCTTCGATGGGCGCAAAGAGTCTCGCCGCCCGACCGAGCGCGGTGAGCAGCGACTCTTGTGGGTCACGAAACGCGCGACCAAACTTCTCAAGCTTGCGACCGCGAAACTTCCACACGTCCGCAGCGGTGACAAACAAGCTCGGATCATCCGGGGATTGCAGCACAAATCGTAGGGTAAATGCAGCGTTTTCAGCGGTTGGAAGCTCTAGCCTAAAGCACGCTCGAAGGCGATCACCCGAGCCCTGTGCCGGCTCACTCCAGCGCTCAAGACTCTCGAGCACCGCGCGCTCGGTAAACGCGTCGGTGACAAAATTTCGCTCGGTGTTGCTCAGCGCTGCGCGCCAGCGTTGAGGCCAAGGAGGCAAGGCGACTGGGGGTGCAAACTTGTTGACCGGCGGCGCGACAACCGTAGGTGCGGCCGTTTGGTTTGCCGCTCGCACGAGGGCGTCGGTGATGGCGTCGAGATACGATCGTAGCAGGGTCTCAGGCGCCCAAACATCGCGGGGACCGCTGTTTGCAACCGGCAGCGCATACGCCGCCGGGGGCATGAACTTCGCAATCGCCTCTATTTTCTCAGTCTCTGCGCGCCCACCGATCGCTGCAACCCATCGAGCTTCTGTGCGCGTCCCCTCTCGCGCGATCACCGGAACCACCCTTCCGTGCACGACCAAATCCGTGGCTAACTTGCTCGCGAGACCCCAGCTTGCCACCGACGCAGACACTCGGGTGAGGTCGTGATTCGGCAGCACAACAAGCTTTGAGAAGGTCTCTAGCAGCGGGTGTAGCACGCCATCGAGAGTCTTGCGGCCGCTGTGGGTCAGAAGCTCTGTCTGGGCCGGGGTTCCACTCAGAGAGAGCAACAGCTCAGCGCTTGAGGCGCGGTCATCGGTCCAAGAGAAAAACGCGTTTTGTTCGGGGAGATAAATCAGGTGCATGAAGGCTGAGACGACTGCGAGATTTCACCGCGTAAGTGCTGGCTGAACCAAAAGGGGCAAGACTGTATCACGGCGAAGCGCGTTCACTTCGCGCGAATGGTACGCACCTGTGCTTCGAGCGAAGCATCGCGATTGCCTGCGAAACAGCGAGAGTGCGTGACCGTGGAGAGACAATCACAGCGCGTCTTTGAGCTGTGACAACTTCGACGCAACCGAAGCGCGTGAACGTGGTACAGTTTTTACCGGCAGCGGGATATTTGCGGTATTGGGTCACGCCAACGATGCGCCTGCAGCGATGATCTTCGAGCCTTAGCTCACGCGACGTCGTGCGAGTCGTCGCGCGGCGAGAACTGCAGCGACGGCCATGAGGCTCGCGGGCGAAAGCCACTGCGTGGGCGACAGCACCGGTACGGAGCAGCTGCATCCGGGTAACCGCGCTGGTGGCGGAGGCATGGCGATGGGCGCGCCTCCAGTGGGCGGGCAGGTCGTCCCCGTGACGTTGGTCGTGGTGCGCGCGACGGGAATCAGCGGGATATTCGAGCTGGCCAAGATCAGGTCTCGGTTGAGCGCACTGGCGTTGAGCCGTGCACGAAGACGCGTGAGAATCAGGCCATTGGCCCCTGCGGAGGGTAAAAACCGCAGGTCGCCGAAGGGGTCGGGCGCGAACATTTGCATGGGCCGGTTTGGGACATCAACGGGAGCCTCTGCGTCCTGCACGCTGGTGACATCAGGCTCGGTGGTGGCGCTGTCCTCAGGGCTCTGTCCAACAGTGGCTCCGTCGTTGTCTAGCGCATCGGGTACAGTGCCCACATCCTCAGAGGTTGCTCCCTCATCGCTCACGTCTGGTGTGGCACTCAAGTTGTCATCCGCTGCATCTTCGCCAGTGCTGATCGCGGCATCGTCGCCTGCATCGGTCGGATCTGTGTCGTGTTCGATGGGTCCATGCATGTCCGGATCGACCGCGCCGCTGTCCTCGACTCCGGCATCGGGATCTGTACCCATCATGATGGGCGGCCCGCCTACGAGCGCACCGCTGCGCGTGGCTGCGTTGCTTGAGGGGCGAAAGCTCACCATCGGAGCTGCGATTGTATCGGCGGTCTCGATCAACCAGGTTTGGCTGTTTGGCGTTAAGATCGTGTTGGTCAGCGCGACGTAGTTCGAGCGCATACGCGAAAAATCGAACTGCAGATCTGCATCGGGGATGCTTCGGGACGGAAAGTTCACCGGCACAATCACTGAGTTTGCGAAGACCATCAGCGACAAGCCAACCGAGTCGCCTGAGCCCGCGACGATCATTCGCAGTGGGAGAGCCATCGCCGCGCCGGGGTAGCTG
>JANNCG010000130.1:0-3427 GCA_031386385.1 Myxococcales bacterium | reverse complement strand
AATTGAGCTCGTGCGCACAACTGTGGTTGGCGACGCGGCAAGCTCTGCACAGAATCGATTGTTCTGCGGTCGGCCTCGCACGCCGTACTCAACGACATCTCCCACGACGGAGCCACCATCGCCGCCATCCGTCGTGCCCATGTTGGTGTTGCCGCACCCAACAGCCGCTGCTATGAGAGCCACAGCGAGCGCCATTTGCCACGATCTTCGGAACGGTCTGTCAGTTAAATTGCTTACTTGCGTGCTTGCTTGCTCGATAGCAACCGCGATGCCAGTGTGGCCTACTGTTCGCTTTTGCTTCGATGAGCGCGTCACGAGCCGTTGCAGTTCGCTGTATTCGCCCAGCTTTGAACCGCCCTGGGTGTCCTGCTGGTTGATCGTTTGTTGCATTGCTCTCACCACCTCACCACAATTTTCTGCTGCCCCGAAGCAGCGCTCAACAAACCCGAGTCTGGGCTTCGCTTCCCTGCATCGTCAACGACAATTTTCGCGGGCGCCACCGCTGCGTCAACGCTGCGACAAAATATACAGCAAATTTGCACACAACTGCGAATCTAGAATGCTTGTCAATCGTGTGAACTAGGCTCACCGTCCACCGCGTCCGGGAGATTTTGTCATCCCACATGCATCGTTTCCATTATGCCTGAGTTATTCTCCGTCACACACCCACTCGGCCCGCTGAACAATACTCATGGGAGTTGGGCACTCCGTCAAAGTCCACGAACACAATTCTCATCGGTAGCCAACGTGCTTTAGGGCAGTCGATCGCTCGTCGAGAAAGCTAGCCGGGACACGTGTCGTAAACGGACGCAGCTCCCACCCATTGCGTCGACGGGGACCGTTCACAAGGGCGTGATTCAAGGGGTTGAGTTTGCGAGAGAGAAACGCTGATTGTTCGCGCATCGCGGGATAGAGTGGCTCACCGGCAGCGCCAAAGATTTCGAGCCGAAGCGCCACGGGGAAAGCGCAAACCAAGACTGTCTCAATCTACAGTAGCCTGTCCAGAAACCCCAACACCGACTCATCGCTGACCTCGCGCTGCACGAGAGCGTCACGCCTGTTGGACAGATCGCGCATCTCGCAGGCGTCAGCGTTGCCACTGTATATCGTTGACGTGCATGGGCGCGTGACGACCCGGTTGGGCTGCGAGCGGCGGCGTTCCGACGCTCTCGAAACGATGACATCAACGTCTCCGGACTTTCACTTCGCACCCTGCGCCATGCGTTTGAGGGCATTCTGCACCGACATGGTCGGTGGCATCGGTGCTCGTCAATGCAGGGCTACACGAGCTGCATGCAATGCGTTGCGCGAACAATACCCGGATGCAATAGAGTGCGTTTGGCGATCCACGTTCTAACGCTGGTCCCGGAGTGGGGCATCGGAGTTGCCCCAGCCGAGGTTGTCGCCCTCGCCAATGTCGCACAGGGAGTCGAACCGCAGGATGGTATCTCAAACGGATCTGTTGCCGAGTCCCCAGGGCATGGCTGTGATGACGCAGCGAGGCTGCTCCTTCAAGTTCAGCCAGGACGAATGTTCGCTGTCTACAGTGCTGTCTGGTTTTGGCGTTCTTGCAATCGCAGCTACAAGTTCGGTTGTTCGGGCCTGAAGGGGATGAAGGGGACGAAGCATTGGTGGCTTGCGTGGGTTGGTTGTTCTGCAATTCCTCAACATGAACCCCATTGTATACTCAACCATCCTGCGTCACGGGTGGCCGCGATCGACGGATGCGAGGCGTCGGCGACGAACAGCGCAAACAATTGAATCGAGGTCACGTGGGATTGAAGTACTTTGGTGAAAAGAGTTGGGCAGAGATCACTCGCGAGGAGCGTCATTTTTGTCTGCATTTGTACAATTGGATTGTCAAAGTCGGGGCGTCCGAGTTCGTGCGACTTCTCAGGGATTCTTACAAATGTGATGTTAACCCAGATGCTGAGTGGGAGCTCGCCTTCGAGGCTTGCTTTTATCGCGATCTCCGGCACCACCGTCGAGAGACACTAAAACGATACTCACTCAAGCGCACCTTCGATCTTGCGCTCTTTTCAAACGACGTGATCATCGTCATCGAAGCAAAGGCGCAACAGGGATTTAGCACTCAGCAACTTTCGGACTTCCGCAAGGACCGTGATCAGATCAAGGAGGCGACCGGTGTCCAGCAAGTCTTGATGCTTGGGCTATGCTCAAGCAAATATCGCCCATCTGAGATTGTTAAGACGTATTTCGACGCAGAAATCATGAGGTGGAATGAATTAGCGCACCACTTTGGCAGCGATCCGAACCTGCAGCGCGCTGACGATGTATTTGGGTCATCGACTGCACGTTGATCCAAACATTATTCGCGCAAGTGTTCTGCTCGCTCGTGGTGACAAGTCCCGACCACGTATTTTTGCGAAGTGTGTCGCACGTTGTCACCTCGGGCTTTGTCTAGCGTCCTGATGATTAATGAGCGACGCTTGAGGAGACGGTTACGCAGTTTGGCTTTGAAGTACACCGGGCAAAACAGCGGAAGAAACGGGCGCGGTCATTCCCCTCCAAAGCACAGAGCACTCCGAGCCGGTTGAGCGCGATCGCGGGTCAGTGCCGCACGTTCTTGGGCGGTTGCGCGCCTGCAGGAAACGCGGTTCGTCTTGCTTTTCATGAGTCCCGACACAAATCCAACCTACGACCTTCGGTTTAGGAAACCGCTGCTCGATCACCGTTGCCGATCGAATTCCCGAGCGTCAAAACTCATCCAAGACGCGAAGAGGTGGATGCCAGGCAATTTCAGCGGTCATCAATGGTCGTGATGGGTCGGATGACGAAGCCGCACACAAACCGTCAAGCCACGGCGAGCCAGCGTATTCGCTATTGCCCGATGTGGCGATGGGATCGATCGAGCACCTCGTTGTGCACTGAGTCGTCGAGACCGGCGACAAGCCCAACACCAAACCACAATCGCTCGAATGCCCCAAGAGTTCTAACCCGCTAACCACCGACGAAATCACCATCGCGGAAGAGTGTGGCGGGGGCATCTACGACGTGTTTGGTCGCAACGTGAGAGGTCACATCGTTGGCGGCGATCGGTTCGAGCTGCAGGGCGTACCGAAGCAACCGCCCGGTGGCATTGCGGCCGCGACGCCGCAAACAGCCACTACGCAGTCGCCAACACCGCCCTCTGGCCAGCCACCGCAGCACTTGCAACAGCCGCAGTTCGTCGCTCGGCGCCCTCGGCCACATCTCCCATCAGGGGCGAAAGGACTAGCTGCGACACGCCTACGCAGCACGCATGAGGCTCGCGGCGCTGGCGGCGTTTTTTTTGTGTCACACTCGTGCATGGAAGTCACCGTCGAGAACAACTTTCCTTTGCTCGGTTCTCCGGAATGGCACCTCGAAACAGGCTCAGACTTTGTTGGGTGCGATGCCGAAATTTTATTCAGAACTCAGCGCCTCA
>JANNCG010000109.1:0-4779 GCA_031386385.1 Myxococcales bacterium | reverse complement strand
TGAGCTTCTAGCGCGTTGGCCATCTCAAGGGCGCTATCAAACCGCTGCTCAGGATCACGATCAAGCGCGCGATTGATAGCGCCCTTGAGATGGCCAACGCGCTAGAAGCTCATCTAGCGTCAGGATCCCTCACCAATGAGCGCCAGGCCCTCGCACGCGCGACGGTGATCCCTCCGCCAAGCGAGCAGCGAGCAGAAAATGTCGGAGGGGACGAGCCGCTGGCCATCGCTGAGCGGCGTGTCATTTCAGCGGTATTTGCCAATTTCTCGCGGTCCAAGACCGCCCTTGGTCCCGAAGAACTCGAGACCATCTTGGCCGGGATGGCCGACTTCGAGGCGATCGCGAGTGGTTTAGGCGGCGACTGCTCGGTGATGATCGGCAATCGTGCTGTCGCGGTCTTTGGTTTTCGTGACACGACTGCGGACGACCTGGTTCGGGCCGCACGCACAGCGATGCAGGTGCGGCACCGGTACGCAACAGTCGATATGGCTGTGGTGACCGTCCGAGTGATCGCAGAGTCACACGCGATACCTCGGGACGCGCTTGAGCGAGCAGTCTCGATGCTCGGCGAGGAGATCGACGGCATCGTTGTGGATGAGATCACCGCGTCGATGCTCGAGTCACATTTTGAAATCCAACCTCGGCTTGGGCGTCGCGTTCTTGTGGGTGAGCGCTTCGCCGAGTTTGATCGCTCGCCACCTTTGCTTGGTCAAAACACTCCGACGGTTGGGCGCGAGCGTGAGATCCGTCTGCTCGACGGAATGCTTCAGGACTGTGTGAACGACCTTCAAGCACAGGCCGTCTTGATCACCGGCGAGCCGGGAATTGGCAAATCCCGTCTGCGGCGTGCGTGGATTGAAAACCTCCTCACGCAGACACCTCCGATGTGGGTCCCCGCGCAAAACCGAAGCGTTGAGTGGTCTGAGATGGTCCTGCTGGCGACCCCAGATCCAATGGGTACGGGTGGGTCGCTCAACGTGTTGGGCCAGCTCATTCGCCACGCCGCGGGGATCAAAGCTTCGGACGCTCCGAAGTACCAGCAACACAAGCTCTACAAGCGTTTGTTGACGGTGTTTGAAGAGGCTGAAGTGAAAGACTTTGGCGCTTTTATTGCGGAGATGGCGGGGATTCCTTGGAGTGAGCCCAACTCGACGCTCATGCTGGCGGCCCGAATGAACCCGTCATTGATGGGGGATCGCGTTCGCCTCGCGTGGCTCGATTGGATCGCGGCCGAATGTCACCAACACCCCCTTTTGTTGGTCATTGAAGACCTGCAGTGGGCTGACGAGGCGTCGGTGCTTTTGCTCGACGCGACTCTGAAGCACTGTGCGAAGCAGTCGCTGATGGTCCTCGCATTTGCGAGGCCAGAGGTGCACAAGCAGTTTCCGAAGCTCTGGGCAGCGCGCGGGACGTTGCTTTTGGCGCTGGGCGACTTGTCGATCAAGGCGGCGACGGCGCTGGTGCGCGGCTGTCTCTCTACCGAGATCAGCGACGATGTTGTGGACATGATCGTCAATCGCGCCGGTGGAAACGCCTTTTTTCTCGAAGAGCTGATCCGGGCAGAGCACCACCGCCGCACGAGCGCATCGAAGGATGAGCCATTTAGTTTTCCCGAGTCTCTTATCGCACAGGTTCAAGCGAGGCTGCAGTCTTTGTCCGCCCTCGAGCGACGCGTGCTTCGTATCGCAAGCGTATTTGGGGAGCAGTTTTGGCTCTCGCCCGTCGTTGAGCTTTTAGATGACTGCAACCCGGTCGAGATCCGCCGTGCGGTGTCGGCGCTTGAGAGCCAAGAGCTGCTCCGTCGCTCAACCGAGGGGCGATTTGCGGACGAGCAGCAGTATGTGTTTCGCCAGCGGATGATCCGAGACGCTGCGTACGACATGCTCTCGACGGAGGACCGCGGTGCAACACATCAGTGGGTCGCGCAGTGGCTCTTGAGCGTTGGCGAGAGAGATGTGAGCCGAATTGCAGACCATTTCGTCAAGGGAAACGACACGCAGCTCGCTGCTCCGTACTTGATCGAAGCCGCGGAGATTGCGCTTGAGGCCTCGGACCTGCCCGGGGCCATCGCGCTTTCAGCGAAGGCGCTTGCTTGTGGGGTTCCGCACGAATCGCTGGGGGCTGTGTACCTACTTCGCGCTGAGGCCCTCCGCTGGCGAGGCGAAAACAAAGCCGCGCTCGCCGCCGCCCTTGAGGCGCGTGATGCACTTCCAATCTACGGCGAGCTATGGTTTCGCGCGGCGCGAGAGATCACCCACACCGCCGGGAGATTGCTAGAAAACGACACGCTCGTCTCCATGAGTGAGCAGCTGGGGGCGCCTTCTGAAAGGTTCTTATCGCAGGCGGAGGTCGCTGCTTGCGCGCGCGCTGCGGAGTGCCTGACGCACTCGGGATTTCCACAGCTAGCGTCGAAGCTGTTGGCGAAGGTCACCGCAACCGACGGCTCTGTCGACACAGAAGATCCATGGATTCAAGGCTCCATCGACGCGCTTCGAGCAGGCCGTGCCCTCACTGCCGGTGCGCTCGGGACCGCGGCAGAAATATATCAACAAACGATCTCGCTCTACGAGGCGCTCGGAGACACCCGCACCGCAGCGATCTGCCGATTTAACCTGGGTTTTACGTTGGGCCAGTTGGGCGCGTACGCCGAAGCAGAAGCGTCATTTAAGGCAGCAATTTTGCAGGCAGAAAAGCTCGGATTGCTGGATGTTATCTCAGGCCTGCAGTACAATCTCACGTTTGTATTAGGCCGCATGAAACGCTTAGAAGAGGCGTTGGCCTTCGGGCGCCGAGCGCTCGCTGATTTCTCGGCACAGGGCAACCGTCTGTTGGCGAGTATGGCCAAGGTCTATATGGCTGACGCGCTGTATTGGTCTGGCGACTTCGAGACCGCAGCGGTGCTCGCGAGCGAGGCGGTCGCCGAGGGGATTGATGGACCTTTTTTAACCGCCGGGCTCACCGTTGCATCCGGGGCTGCGCTCGCGCTTGGAGATAAGACGAAAGCGATAGAGCTTGGGACACGGGGGATCAATATGCTCGAAGCGATCGGTGGCACCAACACGATGGAGATGTTCTTGCGGTTGGTCCACGTTGAGGCGCTGTTGGCCAATGATAAGATCATCCAAGCGGAAGACTCGTTGAGGGTGGCTATGGAGCGATTTGCGTTTCGCTTGGATTCAATCAAAGATCCCGAAGTACGGGAGCGCTTCAAGTCAGCTCCGCCAGAGCACCGGCGGCTGGTGGCATTGGCTGAACATTATCTTCGCGACACACTTGACACCGTCGATGGGTCGGCTTCTTAGCGAGCTGTCCCCGCATCGCTGGGGGCATTATGGCTGAGCAGACAGCGCGACCGGACGAGTCGAAGGATACGCTAAGCGCGCTAGCCCTCGGCGCAGCGGCGGGCGCAGTCGCGGCGCAGCTGGACTTCGCTAGCACGGTGCTGTGGTTGTATTCGCGCTCGGATCAGCGATGGCTATTTCTGGTCCTTACCCTGGTCGGGATGGGTGTTGGCGCTCTGCTTGGGTTTGTGTGTTCTCTGGTCAATCGCTGGATCTTCTTTCGCCAGGACGTCAGAAGTGCGCACCGCCGAGCGGTGATCGCTTCAGCGCTTTCGACCTCGCCCATTGCATGGCTGTTGTTTTCCGGTGGTCGGATGCAGCGTCTCCCGCTTTTGCCGCTCTGGCGGCTCGGAGCGGCGGTTGTTCTGACCGGCACGCTAGCCACTGGGCTGTTGGTGTTTCGATGGTTTGCGAGCCGGCACCCTCGGGCCTTCGCTGTCGTGATGATCGCGAGCGCGATGGGGTTGCACGCGATCGACCACCGAGTGTTTTCGCGCTTGTATCAGTATTTGCACACGTCACTTTCGATCGCGACGTGGCTGGCGATTTATTCGGCGATGGCAGCAATCGGTCTCGCCAATCAGCGGTCGGTCGTTTGGCTTACCCGTGTTGGACGTCTGGCTCCACTGTTGCTCGTTGGTGGTTTGTGGCTCTTGAATCAACACGAAAATGTCCTTGCAGAGGTCTTCGGAACCCACGCGCCTTTTGTCCGATCGTTTGCGATGCCACTGCAGTCCCTGGCGGTGCGCTCGCGGCCCGCTCGGCGATTGCAAAGCGTGTCCACCGTCGCCCGACCCGAGGACTCTGATCCGATGCTGCCGGTGTTTGCGCAGGCCAACCTGTTGCTCCTAACGGTCGATGCGTTGCGGGCCGATGTCTTCGATGCTCGACATTTTCCAAGGGTTTTCGCAGAGTTTGCGACTCGTCCTGCGGTGCGATTTCGCCGGGTGTACACGCCCGCGCCGCACTCTTCGTTTGCCATTAGCTCACTGCATACTGGTGAATACTTGCATGAGACGGTCGTGAACGGTGCCGCCCGAGTCGTGCCTACCCTCGCACAGCGGCTCGGCGCATTGGGCTATCGCACGGTCGGGATTTTTCCTCCTGGAATCTTCTTCACTCAGGGCGAACAACGATCCTGGAACAGCCCGCTCGTCCGCTTCTGGGGAATTGCCCAAAGCCCGACCGTCTGGTTGGTGGATGCGCAAGGGAAAGTGCTTTCGACCTCACTGGAAGCCGCTGAACTGTTGCCCGCAGTTCAGAAGATTGTGAAGTAACCCGATTTCGCTGAAATCGGTAATTCGACCGCAGCGCAAATCCGCAGTAAGCGGAACCGGAACTATTGCTTCGAGCTCGATCGATGCATCATCTGGCATCTTTGGAGTGCAATTGCAGCCAAACGTCACTGTCAATGCTGTTCTGCACCGCGCTCGCCGAG